>CAZTIJ010000001.1:0-32790 GCA_964613365.1 uncultured Clostridiaceae bacterium
TTTTACAAAACCTTCTTTCCCCCAGGGACTTAGGCCCGGGATTCCAGGGTTTGAAGAATCTCCTGCAAATCCTTTAATAAATCGTAGGGGGCTTTGCCCTCGGGTTTGTAGAGAAAATAAAAATCCCTTTGTCCGTGAAAGCTCAGTATCCATTTATAGCGGTGAAGGAGTTCCCCGATGGTTTCCGGGTTCAGCTTCGTATCCCGGCGGAATTTCAGCTTGATCTGCTTGTCCCCTCCGGTGATGCTCTCGAGATTCAAGGTTTTGCCCAGGGCCTTCAAATAGGCGATCAGCATCAGATGCCGGACCACCATGGGCAGGTCCCCGAAACGGTCCTCCACTTCCTCTTCCACGCTATAGAGATGCTCTCGGTTTTCGATGGAGACGATTTTTTTATAGATCTCGATCTTATGGCCTTCGTTTTCAATATAGTCCTTGGGGATGTAGGCATCCACGGGAATTTCGATCAGGGTTTCCGGTTTCTCCTCCACGGGGGCTTCTCCTTTTTGTTTCGTCAGGGCTTCGGAGAGCATCTTCACATAGAGGTCGTAGCCCACGGCGGCAATATGGCCGTGCTGCTGGGCTCCGAGGATATTCCCCGCCCCCCGGATCTCCAGATCCCGCATGGCGATTTTAAAGCCGGAGCCGAACTCCGTAAACTCCTTGACGGCCTTCAGCCGTTTATCCGCCACCTCGGAGAGGACTTTGTTGCGCTCATACATCAAATAGGCGTAGCCCTGTTTGTTGGTGCGGCCCACCCGGCCCCTGAGCTGATAGAGCTGAGACAGCCCCAGGCGGTCGGCGTTTTTGATGATGATGGTATTGACGTTTTGAATGTCCAGGCCGGTTTCGATGATGGTGGTGCAGACCAGCACGTCGATCTCTCCGTGGTAATAGGCCATCATCAGCTTTTCCAGTTTCCCTTCGGCCATCTGGCCGTGGGCCACTTCCACCCGGGCCTCGGGCAGCAGTTCCTGGACTTTTCGAGCCTCGGAGTAAATGGTATCCACCCGGTTGTAGACCACATAGACCTGGCCCTCCCGTTCCAACTCCCGGGACACGGCATCGGCCACAAGGGCTTCGTTCTCCGGCGTGACATAGGTCTCCACCGGGGAGCGTTCCTCCGGCGGATCCTCAATCACACTGATGTCCCGAATACCGATCATGGACATATGCAGGGTTCGGGGGATGGGGGTGGCGGTCAGGGTCAGCACGTCCACGTTTTCCTTCAGGCTTTTGAGCTTCTCCTTATGTTTGACTCCGAAGCGCTGCTCCTCGTCCACCACCAGGAGGCCCAGATCCTTAAACCTTAAATCCTTCGATAAAATCCGGTGGGTGCCCACCACGAGATCCACGGTGCCCGCCCGAAGGTCCTCAAGGATTTTCCGTTGTTCCTTGGCACTTTTGAATCGGCTGAGCATTTCCACTTTCACCGGGAAGGTCTCGAAACGTTCCTTGAAGTTGTTAAAATGCTGTTGGGCCAGGATCGTGGTGGGGACCAAAAAGGCCACCTGTTTTCCGTCCAGCACCGCTTTAAAGGCGGCACGGATGGCCACTTCCGTCTTGCCGTAGCCCACATCTCCGCAAAGAAGGCGGTCCATGGGCCGCTGTTTTTCCATATCCCTTTTTACCTCTTCAATGGATGTTAACTGGTCCGGGGTCTCCTCGTAGGGAAAGAGGTCCTCGAACTGCTGCTGCCACTGGGAGTCCTGGGAAAACCCGTAGCCCTTGGCCTGCTCCCGCTTGGCGTATAGCTCAATCAAGTCCTCGGCAATATCCTCCACGGCCCGTTGCACCTTCTGTTTCTGCTTGGTCCATTCGGCGCCCCCCAGTTTGCTGAGCTTCGGCGGTTTGTCATCGTCGCCGACGTACTTTTGAATCAGATGCATCTGGTCCGTGGGTACGTATAAATGGTCGGTGCCGATGTATTTGATCTTCAAATAGTCTTTTTTGACCCCGGCCACGTCCAGCTCCTCAATGCCTAAATACTTGCCCACTCCGTGGTTTTCATGGACCACATAATCCCCCACGTTCAGGTCCACATAGCTTTTCAGGGTTTCGGTGTCGCTGTCCCGGCGCTTCTTTCGCTTTTTCTTTTGCTTATGGACCCCGTAGATCTCCAGGTCCGTGAGAATGATGTATTTGTGATCGAGGTATTCAAATCCCCGGCCCACACTGCCTTCCAGGATCAGCACTTCTCCGGTTTGGATATCGCCTCTGGGAGAGACCACCATTTCCCCGAAGACCCCCCGTTCCCGAAGGAGATCCAGAAGCCGCAGGGCCCGTTCCTTGCTTCCCGGAAGGAGCAGGGTCTTATACCCTTTTTGCCTAAGACGGATGATCTCTTTGACCAGACGCTCCATTTGTCCGGCGAAGGAGGGGGCTTGGCGGGTGATGAAGTTCACGATGCTTTTGGGATTGAAATCCCGGTGTACCTTGGGCAGCAGGCTGTAGTTTACCAAGGAAAAGCGTTGCAGCCGCTCCAGGATGTCCGGGTAGGGAAACAGGAGCTCCCCCTGTTTCGGCAGCACCTCTCCCTTTTCCAAAAGATTTTGAAAACTTTCGGCGAATTCCGTATTCCGGCCGTGGCTCCGGTCCCGAAGACGGTTGGGCTCGTCCAGGATCACCAGAGCGTCTTCGTCCAGATAATCCAACAGGCAGCAGGGATGGTCATAGATATAGGGCAGATATTCCCTCAGCCCCGAGACATCCTGCTGATTTTCCAATCGATCCACCAGGTGCAGGGTTTTTTCCTCCAGGTTTTCAAAGGCGGCCTCTGCCAGGGGTTTTTTCATTTTCCAAAGATCCTTTTTCAGCTTCTCCCCCACGGCCTTCAGGTTCTCCCGCTCCACCAACAGGGTATCCGCGGGATAGATGGTGACCTTTTGCACCTTGTCAATGGACTTTTGGGTGCCCCGGTCAAAGGACCGGATGGAGTCCACTTCGTCGTCGAAGAGCTCGATTCGGTAGGGGTCCTCCTCGGACAGGGGATAGACATCGATGATCCCGCCCCGTAGGCTGAACTCCCCGGGGTACTCCACCCGCTGGGTACGTTCATAACCTTGGGCAATGAAGGTCTCCAACACCCGTTCCAAATCCACGGTCTCTGCCACGGCAAAGGGCTGGACCAGGCTTTCGAACCGGGATTTCGGCGGCAGCTTCAACAGCAGGGATTCCACCGACAGCACCACAGTGTCCACCTCTTTTCGAAGGAGCTTTTCCAGGATCTCGATTCGCCGGTTCTCCCGCTTCCTATCGGAGGCCTCGGTTTCGTAGAACATGATTTCCCGATTCTCAAACAGGGCGGCCCTTTCCCCCCGGTAAAACTTCAGATCCTCATAGATGCTGAGGGCTTCCTTTTCCGTGTAGGTGATGATTATGGTTTGCCCGGCCTTTTGGGCCTTGCCGATGCCGTAGGCCATATGGGCCTTCTGGCCGTCGGTGAGTCCCTGGAGCAACACCGGGGTCCGGCCCTTTTCAATATGCTCCGTCAGCTCCTGAAACTTCCCGGATTTCAGCAGCGGTGCCAAGAGCAGCTGCTCTTTGATTTTCGCCGGATCTTCCAGGTGGTTCTTTTCTGTTTTATTTTCTTTTTTTTCCTGATTTTGCTGATTTTTCGGATCCATAGTATCCATTTTTTTCACGACCTAACCGTTGTACGTATTCATGGCAATGTCCAGACTTTCCGACACGATGGTTTTCGCCGCCATGGAGGCTTTTTCAATGGTGTCCGCCACATCCCGTTTTTCCTCTTCGGGAAAGGGGGACAGGACAAAGGAGGCCAGGTCCCGGCCCTGGGGCCGGCCTACGCCGATGCGGATTCTGGGAAATCCGTCGTCCCCCAGCAGTCGGAGGATGTTGCGCATTCCGTTGTGGCTGCCGCCGCTGCCTTTTTTTCGTATCCTGAGCTTTCCCGGTGCCAAGTCTATATCATCGTAAATCACCACCAGGTTCTCCATGGGGATTTTATAGAAGTTGATCAGTTCCTGGACGGATTCCCCGCTTTTGTTCATATAGGTCTGGGGCTTTGCCAGCACCACTTTTTTCCCGGCGATCCGTCCCTCTCCCACCAGGGCCTTATGCTTGATTTTGGTGATTTGAATGTCGGTGTCCATGGCCAGGGTGTCCAGGGCCAGAAAGCCCACGTTGTGCCGGGTGGTGGCGTATTTCTTCCCGGGGTTTCCCAGGCCCACGATCACATAGGTCTCGCCGCCCTCACCGGGGGCCGCCGGCTTATCCTTTTCAATTTTACGAAACAGTTCCATTATTTTTTCCATCGGTGATTCCTCGCTTTTTTGTACCAGGGGGTCGGACCCTGTGGTACACTTTTTTTGCCTGCCGGTGTACCACAGGGTCTGACCCCCCGGTACACTTTTTGAGTACTTTACAAAAAACAGATGTAAGGGCAGATTATCCTATCTGCCCATGGATTCTATTGAATTTATTCCGGGGTGTGTCCTTTTAGTCAAACAGCTTCGATACCGACTTGTTGTCGTGGATTCTTCGAATGGCCTTGCCGAAGATTTTGGATACGGATACGGAGCTGATCTTTGCCGACTGCTTCTCTTTTCCCAGGGGCACGGTGTCGGTGACCACCAGGTTTTCAATGGAGGAATTGTTGATCCGCTCCAGGGCCGGTCCCGAAAGGATGGGATGGGTGCAGCAGGCCTGTACGGACTTCGCTCCGAATTCCTTTAAGGCGTTGGCGGCCTGGGTGATGGTTCCCGCGGTGTCGATCAGGTCGTCCACGATGATCACGTTTTTCCCTTCCACTTCTCCGATGATGTTCATCACTTCGGAAACATTGGCCTTGGGCCGTCGTTTATCAATGATGGCAATGGGGGCGTCCATCAGGTTGGCGAAGTTTCTCGCCCGGGTTACGCTTCCCATGTCCGGGGATACGATGACCAGGTCTTCCATGTTCTGCTTTTTAAAGTGCTCCGCTAAAATCGGAACCCCCAACAGATGATCCACGGGGATGTCGAAATACCCTTGAATCTGAGAGGCGTGAAGATCCATGCTGAGCACCCGGTCGGCCCCGGCTTCGGTCAACAGATTGGCCACCAGCTTGGCGGTGATGGGATCCCGGGCCTTGGCTTTTCGGTCCTGTCGGGCATAGCCGTAATAAGGAAGCACGGCGGTGATTCTTCCGGCGGAGGCCCGTCGAAGGGCATCGATCATAATCAGAAGCTCCATTAAATTATCGTTCACCGGGGGGTTGGTGGATTGTACCACGAATACGTCCACCCCTCGGACGGTCTCTTTGATGTTTACGTAGATCTCTCCATCACTGAAGGTGGAAACGTAGGCGTTCCCCAGGGTTACCCCGGCAAATTCCGCAATCTTTTCTGCCAGTTGCGGATTGGAGTTCCCTGCAAAGACTTTAATTTCAGTACCGGCGGTGTTCATTATTACAATTCCTCCTTAAGGTTTTTAAATTTTTTCTTAACCCAACCATCTATGTTACGCTGCTCTCCCCGTTCAATGGCAAGAGCGCCCTTGGGCACTTCCTTGGTGATATTGGAGCCGCAGGCGATGTAGCCGTACTCCTCCACGGTAACCGGTGCTACGATATTGGCGTTGCTGCCCACGAAGGCATGGTCCTTAATGGTGCTTCGGTGTTTGTGTTCTCCGTCGTAGTTGACAAAGATCACGCCGCAGCCGATGTTTACGTGTTTGCCGATGTCGGCGTCGCCGATGTAGGCCAGGTGGGAGGCCTTGGAGTCGTCTCCGATGACGGCGTTTTTCACCTCCACAAAATCCCCGATTTTCACCCGTTTGCCCAGGGTGCTTTTCGGTCGCAGGTAGGCGTAGGGGCCGATCATGGAGCCGGCTCCCACGATGGCGTCTTTGATCGTGGAGTTTTCCACGGTGACCTTATCGTCTATTTGGCTGTTCTCAATGACGGAGTTGGCCATCAGGGTCACTTCCTCGCCGATGACGGTCTTGCCCTTTAACATGACCCCGGGCTCGATCACGGTGTCCCGGCCGATGATCACGTCCCCTTCAATATAAGTGTTTTCCGGATTGATGACGGTGACGCCCTTTTCCATATGTTTCTCGATGATCCTGCGGTTCATGATCTTTTGCACTTCCGCCAGCTGTACCCGGGAATTCACCGCCATAATATCCTCAAAGTCGTCGGTGATATAGGCCCCGACTTTTTTGCCTTCCTGTCTCAGGATTCCCAGAATATCGGTTAAGTAGTACTCTCCCTGGGCGTTGTTGTTGTCCAGTTTCGGCAGGGTGTTTTTCAGTTCCCTGGAATCGAAGCAGTAGATGCCGGAGTTGATTTCCTTGATTTGGCGCTCTTCATCCTTTGCATCCCGCTCTTCGACGATGCCCTTTAACAGCCCTTTTTCGTCTCGGACGATCCGTCCGTACCCGAAGGGTTCCTCCAGCTCGGCGGTAAGGACCGTGGCCTGATGGCCCTCCCGGCTATGGTAGGCCATGAGTTTGTCCAGGGTCTCTCCCCGGATCAGGGGAGCGTCGCCGTAAAGGACCAGGGTAATGCCCTCTTCCTGAATTTCATCCACGGCCACCATCACCGCATGGCCCGTGCCCAGCTGCTCTTTTTGCACCACGGTGCCCACGTTTTCCGGAAGGCTTTCCCGAACCATGTCCGCTCCCTTTCCGATCACCACCGTACTTTGGGCCACCATGGACTTCCGTCCGTTGTCCAGCACATGCTGCAACATGGATTTTCCCGAAACCCGATGAAGTACCTTGGGAATTTTGGATTTCATCCGGGTTCCCTGTCCCGCTGCCAAAATAATTGCCTGTATCGCCATTGCGCTCACCTCGTAATTTTCATTTTGATTTTGATTCTGATTCTGATTTTGATTTTGCATTTGAACTTTCCCCAGACTCCCGTCGGGGTCCGCCGATGTATGGACGCCCCTTTATGGAAGGGGCTTTGGTATTTTATTTTTCCTCATCCTGTACTAGTCTATTACATTTTATCAGATTAATGAAGGGTTTTGCGGAAAAAAAGCAAAAAAGAAAAAAGAAAGCCCTGGGGCTTTCTTATTCCGGTGTTTCCTCCACGGGGTCCTCCTCGGATCCCACCGCCTCGGCCCTGGCTTCCGCTTCGGCGGCTTCCTGGGCTTCCAGCTCTTCATACCTGGCGAAAATGGCTTCCTGAATCATTCCCCGGGTGTCGGAATTGATTGGGTGTGCGATATCCCGAAAATCCCCCTCTCCCATTTTCCGGCTGGGCATCGCGATAAAGGGCCCGTTCTGGCCTTCGATGATTTTGATGTCATGAACCACGAACTGATCATCAAAGGTCACCGAAACCACTGCCTTCATCTTCCCCTCCGAGGTAATTTTCCGAATCCGTACGTCTGTTACTTTCATCCTTTTACCACCTTCCTTATGCAAAAATATTTTTGAGATGAATATGGATTAAGACAAAAATTTACCATATACCTAAGTATTCTACATAAATCAGGAAAATCCTTCTTTCCCGATGAAATTTTCTGAATTATTTCCTTTTTTTCCTGTTTGCCTGTTTCAGAGGCCCCGTTCAGGGTAAGAATGATTAATAACTAATAATTTTTATCACTCATCAGAGATCGGGAATCCCCATAAAGGAGGTGTACTCTATGGCAGAGCAAAAAAAAGAAGCCCTTCATGAAGAGACGGAAAAAACATCGACGGAACAGGACTCCAATGTACGGGAAATCAACACCGGCAATAAACAGCAGGAAGAAAAGACGACCTATTCCCCCGAGGACATTGAGAAGAACAAAGTGATTGCGGCCTTAGCCTATTTGATCTTCTTTTTACCCTTACTGGCTGCACAGGATTCCGCTTACGGAAGATTCCATGCGAATCAAGGACTTTTACTGTTCATCCTGGGTTTTGGCGGTAACACGATTTTAACGATCATTCCGATCCTCGGTTGGATCATCATTCCTTTCTTCTCGTTGTTTGTCATGATCCTGGCGATCATGGGTATCGTCAACGCCATCAACGGAAAGACCAAAGAACTGCCTCTGATCGGTAAGTATCGTATTTTGAAGTAAGTACTCTGTAACTTTGCGAGCCCCAAACCAAGCCCTCTATCTCCCTTTTCCTCCGGCTTGGTTGACCCTATTGAAAATCCCCGAAAACCGGGGGCATTATGCCCCCGGGCTTTCGGGGATTGTTTTTTTCCGGTTATTCCTCCCGGTCCTTTTCCAACACATCGGGATTGGGATAGATCTTAACCTCTCCGGTCTCCTCGATCACCTCTTCCAAAATCAATAGAGGAATATAGTCCTTTACTTTCTTTTGAGCCGGGGTGGTGGTTTCCACCAGAACACCGATGCCCTGGACTTCGGCGTCAAACTCCTTCATCATGTCCTCCATCCCCTTGGCGGTGCCGCCGCCTTTCATAAAGTCGTCGATGATCACCACCCTGGCCTTGGATTTCATGGCCCTGCGGGAAAGACTCATCCGCTCGATTTTCCCCGTGGACCCCGAGATATAGTTGATGCTTACCGTGGATCCGTCGGTGACCTTGCTCTCCCTACGGATAATTACCAGGGGCTTGTTCAGGGCCCTGGCGGTCATAAAGGCCAGGGGAATTCCTTTGGTTTCCACGGTGACCACATAGTCCGGGTCCATGGGTTGAAACTTCGTGGCAAAAATATTGGCCACCCCCTCCACCAGCCGGGTGGAGTACATAATATCGGGCATGTACAAAAATCCTCCGGAGATGATGCGCTGGGGGTCCTGTAATTTTTCCGTAATTTCCTGTAAAATCCTTTCCGTGTACTCCCGGGAGGCTTGGGGAATATACTTGACCCCCCCTGCGGCGCCGGCCACGGTTTTGATCTTTCCCTCCCGGGCTTTTTCCAGGGCATTTTTGATGATCACCAGGTCTTCACTGACACTGGATTTCGCGGCGTTCAGCCGCTTGGAAAAATAGCTGAGGGTAAGAATTTCATTGGGGTGTTCCAATAGTTCCTTCATAATGCGGCTTACTCGTTCACTGCGTTTAAATTTCATCCCTGCCTCCTTAAATCCGAATGTTTTCTGCGTTGATTTTCATTTTATTCGTTTATTCCCGAAAAAGCAACCGCTTCCTTGGATATTTTTAGGTTTTTCATTTATCTTTTTTATGGTATCATACAGTAAGACCGTACAGGAAGCATTGAAACCAAAGGAGCGAGATTATGGCATTTGAATTGGATAAACATATAAAACATATACATTTAATCGGAATCGGAGGCGTGAGCATGAGTGGCATCGCCGAGATCCTGCTAAAGGAAGGATTCACCGTGTCGGGATCGGATATGGCCGCCACCCCCATCACCGAAAGATTAAAATCCCAGGGGGCCCGGGTGGACTTCGGTCATGAAGGAACCCTGGTTGAGGAGGCGGACCTGATCGTGTACTCCGCCGCCATCAAAGCCGACAATCCCGAACGGGTGCTGGGAAGAAAGGGAAAGATTCCGGAAATCGACCGGGCGAAAATGCTGGGAAAAATCATGAAAAGCTACCCCCATGCCATTGCCATCGCCGGATCCCACGGAAAAACCACCACCACTTCCTTTATCTCCCTGCTGTTGGAGTACTCGAATCTGGACCCTACCATTATGGTGGGGGGCAATTTGGCGGAAATCGGAGGCAATATCAAAATCGGCAACAGCGATTATTTTGTAACCGAGGCCTGTGAGTACTACGAAAGCTTTTTGCAGTTCCGTCCTCAAATCGGGGTGCTTTTAAACATCGACAGGGACCACCTGGATTATTTTCAGGATATGGACCATATCATCCGGGCCTTTCAGGGCTTCGGAGAGCTGATTCCCCCGACGGGACATCTGATCGCCTTTAACGACAATGTTCATATTCAAAAAATCCTTCCCCAGCTCCACTGTCAAAAGATCACCTACGGCCTGGGAGAGGGTTCGGATTTCACGGCGAAAAACGTGGTTTTCAACGATTTGGCCCACCCCACCTTTGATCTTTATTACCAGGGGGAAAAACTGGGTCCCATCACCCTGAAGATCCCGGGCATGCATAACGTCTATAACGCCCTGGCCGCCATTGCCACGGCCTATGTATTGGGGATTTCCCTCGGGGACATCCAAAAGAACATCACCCGCTTTAAGGGGATCCACCGTCGCTTCGATGTGCTGGGCAAGGTGAAAGGAGCCACCATCGTGGACGACTACGCCCACCACCCGGCGGAAATCGAGGCCACCCTGGAGGCCGTCGGTAACTATAAGCACCGTAAGGTGTGGTGTGTGTTTCAGCCCCATACCTTCAGCCGCACCAAGGCCCTGCTGGAGGACTTTTCCCGGGCCTTCGCCCGGGCGGACCATGTGATCCTGGCCGACATCTACGCCGCCCGGGAAAAAGACGACGGCGCCGTCAGCAGCGAAAGTCTGCTGGCGCTGATGAAGCACCACCCCGAGACCTACTACTTAAAAAGTTTCGAAGAAATCCGGGACTTTCTCTACCCCCGGATCCAGCCGGGAGACATTGTGCTGACCATGGGGGCCGGGGACGTCTACCGCATCGGAGAAATGCTCCTGGAACTGGATGACAGCGGGACAAAATAACACCACACCGCATGGATCAAAATCGATCAAGGTTTGATCAAAAATTAATCAAAAATGTACCACGGGGTCTGACCCCGTGGTACATTTTTGTTCTATCCCGAAGGGGACCATTCCTCCCTTACTCCGGTCTTCGGTCCCCTCCGCTGTCATCGCTTACCAAAAATTGCCGGCGGATGTACTTGCTGTAGAGGTAGCGTCTTTTCCCCCAGTCGTTTTTCAGACGATCCTCCAGTCGCCGACGATAGGCGAGAAACAGTTGGACGTCCTCTTCCCTCAGGGGAACATCACCGTATTTGCTCTGGACGAAAATATGGGTCAAGTCCTTAATGCCGGTTTTCCGTTCCTCGTACAGCTTATAGGCAATCCGGTCGGCGAACTCGTAGTGGGTCTCCCCCTCCTCCGGCCGCTGACCCAGTTTTTCAATGAGGCTAAGGGCGTAGGCGTAAAGACAGAGGACTTTCTTTTTCGCCGGCCAGCTGGCCATCTGTCGTTCCCGACGGCGGTACTGCATGACACCGTATAGGAACCTTGCGGGCATAAATCCGATGAAAATCAGGGCCAGGGCAATGATCCCTGTGCGGGTTACCGCCGGAGAAACGGCGGCCTCGGGTTCCCCGGCGGCGCCTCCCCGGTCCCCGGACTGCACATCATCGTCCACATCGATGCCCAGATCATCAAAGGCATCCTCTTCGGGGTCGTCCATATCCACAGCTCCCTCTTCCTCATCCTCCATATCCAGCAGCGCGTCCTGACGGTAGGGCTGGGGAAAGGCGGCGGTGGGTTCGAATTTTACCCAACCCACGGGCTCGATGAAGGCCTCCACCCAGGTATGGGCATGACGCTGTCGGACTTCATAAACCCCGGGCTCATCCTCCAGCTCGTCCCGGGCCACGTAGCCTTCAATATACCGCACGGGAATCCCTTGCAAACGGAGCATCACCGCCATGGCCGTGGCGTAGTAGGTGCAGTACCCTTCCTGGGATTCAAACAGGAAGTGATCCACAAACTCTTCGTTTAGGGGCAGGGCTTCCACCTGGGTATTGTATTCATAGTTTTCCCGGAGATGGACCTCGATGGCCCGGGCTTTCTCATAGTCGTTCTCGGCTTCGGCTTCCTCCACAATGGTTTCCGTCAACTCCCGGGTTCGCTGGGTGATCTCCTCCTCGGGAAGCTGCAAATAGACCTCTTTATCCTCCAGGTCCTCCAGGGAAAGATCAATGTCGGACTCAATAAGCTCTCCGTAGGGCCGGGGCCTTTGCGCTTTGACGGTATAGCTTTCCCGTTGATAGACGCCTTCGGGAAAGAGCAGGGCCCCGTCCCGGTTCACAATCACTTCCTCCCCCCGGCTGGAGCGTACCTCCACCGGTTGAAAGGGAGCGAACAGGCTTTGGGAGGCGAACTCCTGATGGGTGATGGTAAAAAAGGCCTGACGATAGTATTGGTCCTCCGCCTCCCGGGTAAGACCGCTGAAGTCCTCGGCCAGGGAGTAGGTATTGGAAGGCTCGGTGATGGTCTCCCATCGATTGTCTCCATAGGTGTGGCGGACATTTCCCCGGAGATAACTGGAATCCGAGGCCTCCACATGCATCACCACCCGGCCGCTGAGGTTCACCGGCCCTCCCAGACGGTTGCTTTCCCGCTGAAAACCCGTGGAGGTAAATTCGAAGGTGTCCGCTTCCCGGGCTCCCCGGGTGTACTGGCTGTCGGAGCGCATATCCTCCACAAAGGGAAACACGTCATAGACCCGCTGTTCCAGCCACTGCCATTCCATGGCATTGCCGGATTTCGGAAGGATCATGGCCAGGATAATAATCAGGGCACTGTAAATCCCCACGGTCTGAATCCAGGGGCCGTAGAGGCTGTCCATGCGGTTTCGCTCGGTTCCTTCCCAGTCCTGCTGTTCCTCAAAGTATTTGTTCATGCCGAAGAGGACCAAGAAGGCCACAATAAAAATCACGGTCATCCCGTAGGCCTGGTCGATGTAAATATACCAGTAGTAGATGTAGGAGCCCAGATACACGGGCAGCAGCCAGTAAATCCGCTTTTCCCTAAAGATGATAAAGGCGGTAAAAAGGGCAATGAGCCCCAGTAAAATTCCCCAAAACCATAACACGTTTTCCGAAAAGATGAACTCCTCTCCCCGAAGATGGTGAAAGATGTTGGAAAAAAGGGCCACCCCCCGCTGAATCACCCTTTCCAGCACCGGGGTTACGTAGCGGTGGACCACCAGAAGGGAGGTCATGGCCAGGACCGTAAGAATATAAAAAACCAGAGGCTTTTTCATGAAAAACACCACGGCCAGACTTCCCAGCAGCACAATGAGGAACTGGAAAAACGGGTTCAGCTCCACCCCGATGACCACGCCGTAGACATAAAGAAGGCTGAAGACCATGGCGATATAGGCGATGTAGGTTATTAATTTTTGGCTTGTACTGAGATTTCTATACATTTTGGGCCTCCAGGATCTCCTTGATATTGGCCTTGCTGTCGATATGGTACATTGAAATGTTTTCCTGCTTCAGTTTCTTCTCCACCTGGGGATCCACAAAACCGGTGTTGTGCTTCTGATCGGTGATCACCATAAACAGCGGGTTTAGGTTGTTCATCTTCAGCTGAATGGCCTGGGCTCCCATTTCCTTGTTCAGATTCGGGGTGACCACAATGACCGTGGCCCCCTTGGGGATCGTGGTGATCCGGGAACGGAGAAAGGTTTTAAACGCCTGCCTGCCGTCCCCCTGAAACAGGGCGAAGGCCTCTAAGAAAGGTTTCAAATCTCCTTTCTGGTGGCCGGTGATATGAAGGGGCGTCCCTCCCCGCTGGGTATCCAGGGTTATGTTGATGTTGTGGGTTAGGCAGTAATTGGTCATACAAAGAGCGGCGTCCACCACCTTGTCCTCTAAGCGGCGGTCCACATCCCGAAGAAAGTGGTGCATTTCATTGTCCACCATCAGGGCCACATGGGTGTCCCCGCGGTTTTCATAGTTTTTAACGATCACATCCCCCTTTTTCGCCGTCATGCTCCAGTGGACCCGTTTCATGGAGTCCCCCTCCTGATAGCCCCGAAGGGAGGCCACCCGACTGCGATCCTCGAAGGCGGGATCGTTCACCCGCAGCTCGCCTAATTGCTGACTGGCGGTGATTTCGAAGGAGGAAAGGTTGATGACCTCGGGGTAAACCAGCAGGGCCCCTTCACTGGCGATCCGCTTTTTAAAGGAAAACAGGCGGAATACGTCCCGCAGGGTGATTTCAATATCCCCCAGCTCGTAGTAGCCCCGACGCTTTAGGGTAACGGCCTGGCCCCGGACAAAGTCGGATTTCGATTCCATGGTGGTGATCTCGGGAGGATCGATCTTTCCCGTCAGCCGTTTGGAGATGGCGCTTTGCACCTCCACAAAGGGGACGTAGAAGATGCTTCGGTTTTCCAGCCGATAGCCGATGTTGACCTGATCTCCGATGTACAAGGACCCCCTGGGCATCTGCACGGTGCCCTTGAGGCCCCCGAGGACCACCAGGTTGTGAAACACGGGAAACAACAGGGTCAACAGGAATACATAAAAGATAAAGTAGGGCATCACTCCCCCCACAAAAATCACGGCAAAGAGGAGCAGCAGCCCGGCCAGCAGCAGCACTTTTTTATTATTGATCATGGGAAATCACCGGTACCGATACCCGCTTTAAGACCCCTTCCAAAACGTCTTCAATCTGCTTGCCCTCGATTTTCGCCTCGGGGGACAGCATCAGCCGATGGCCCAGTACCGATACCGCCATGGCCTTTACGTCGTCGGGGATTACATAGTCCCTGCCGGAGATGTAGGCCTTGGCCCGGGCGGTTTTTAACAGGTCGATCCCCGCCCGGGGACTGGCCCCCAGTTGCAGATCCTCATAACTTCTCGTCACCCCGATGATGCCCACGATGTAATCCAGGATATCCTCATGGGCATGGAGGTCCTCCACTTCCTTTTGCATCTTCAAAATCTCTTCCTGATTGACCACCGCCCGGATATGGTCCAGACTCCGATGGGTTTTATGGTTCCGAAGGATTTGCCGTTCAAAACTTTTTTCCGGATACCCCAAAGACAGGCGCATTAAAAACCGGTCCAACTGGGCCTCGGGCAGGGGAAAGGTTCCCTGGTACTCCAAGGGGTTTTGGGTTGCCAGAACCATAAAGGGTTTGTCCAACACGTAGTGCTTGTCCTCCGTGGACACCTCTCCCTCTTCCATGGCCTGGAGCAGGCTGGACTGGGTTTTCGGGGAGGTTCGGTTGATCTCATCGGCCAGAAACACCTGATGAAAGATCGGCCCCTTCTTAAAGGCAAAGGTGCCGGTTTTCGGCTCATAAATATTGACCCCGATGATATCCGAGGGCATCAAGTCCGGGGTGAACTGCACCCGTTTATAGGATAAATCCATGGTCTTGGACAGGGCCTTTACCAAGGTGGTTTTCCCCACCCCGGGGACATCCTCGATCAACAAATGCCCCTTGGCCAGCAGGGCGATGAGCACCTTTTCCAGGACCTCCTCCTTTCCGATGATCACCTGCTTTAAATTTTCCAATATTTTCTGTGAATGTTCCTTCGCCATAATACGCCTCCTGTCTGAATAGTTTGAACCTTTTCGGGAAAAATATAGCACAAAGGGGACGGAGGTGTTTGAGTCATCACCTCCGAGCCCTTGTGCCTTGGTTCCCGGGGAAGGTTTTAAAAAATGGTCATCAACTGAAAGGTGACCTTCGCCGTGTTGTTTAAGTCCTCAATGGAGATATGCTCCTCTAAGGTGTGGGGCTTTTTCATGCCCACGCCCAGATTCAGGGACGTTACTCCATTTCCGTTGAAAATATTGGTATCGGAGCCCCCACCGGTGGATGCGGTTTGTCCGTCGATGCCGATGTTTTTAAAGGCTTCCTTGGTTTTTTCTACGATTTCATGGTCTTCCGGGATGTTAAAGGGCGGGTATACCCGCTCGTGCTCGATGTCCACGGTGGCTCCCATTTCCTCGGCGGTTTTTTCAAAGACTTCGATCATGTGGTTGGTTTGGGCCTCCACCTTGTCTTCCCGGGAGCTTCTGGCTTCCGCTTTGATCTCCAGCTTGGGCATCACCACGTTGGTGGCTTCTCCCCCCTGTACCACACCGATGTTCGCCGTGGTATCCTGGTCCACCCGAAGGAGCTTCATGTTTTCAATGGCCTTGGCCGCCACCATAATGGCGGAGATCCCCTCTTCGGGAGCCAAACCGGCGTGGGCCGGCCGCCCATGGATGGTTACCTTCAGGCTGTCCTGGGTGGGTCCCTGGGTGACGATTTCCCCCGAGGATCCGGCGCTGTCCAGGACGAAACCGTATTCCGCATTGATTTTGCTGAAGTCTAGGTTCTTCGACCCGAATAGTCCTCCCTCTTCCCAAATGGAGAAGACCACTTGAATATCCCGGTGGGACTTCTTTTGTTCCTTTACCTGTTTGATGCCTTCCAGTACCGAGGCAATGCCCGCTTTGTCGTCGGATCCCAGAATCGTGGTACCGTCGGAATAAATGACCCCGTCCCGGATTTGGGGTTTTACCCCTTCCCCGGGCTTTACCGTATCCATATGGCAGGAAAACAGGATCGGGTCCCCGGCCTTGTCCCCCTTCAGGGTGGCAATAATGTTTCCCGTCTCTCCACCGACTTTTTCACCGGCGTCGTCCTGGGTTACTTCAAGGCCCAGGGCTTCCAATTTTTCAACCAATACCTTGGCAATTTTCCCTTCCTTTGCGGAGTGGGAATCAATTTGTACCAATTCCAAAAACTCATCCAATAACCGTTTTTCGTTTATCATTGTTCTGCCTCCTTTTTCAACTGGTTTTCACAGGCTTTCCTCCATGCCACCGCTGTACCGGGGGATGGTCTGTATTAAAAAATTCATATGTTTTAATTAAATCATTCATCTTTTCCATTATAGCAAAACTTTTTGAGGATTGCCAGCAGGTTCTTATCCTCCGGTCTATTTTTCCTCCTCTTGGGAAAAAGCCTCCATGATTCTTTTATAATCCTCCACGCTGAGGTTCTCCGCCCGTTTTTTCGGATCCACCTCCGCCATCTCCAGGGCCTTTCGAACCCGGTCCTTGGAGTAGCCCAGATTCCCTGAGCTCAGGGAGTTCAGCAGGGTTTTTCTCCGCTTTCCGAAGGCATCCTTTACGATGCCGAAGAGAAGCTTTCGCTGGGGAATGGTTAAATTGTCGGCCTTCGGGGTCAGGGTAATCACCGAGGAGGCCACCTTGGGCCTGGGCAAAAACACACTGGGGGGCACCGTCAACACTTCCCGGACGTCGGCATATAGATTGCAGGCCACGGTCAAGGCCCCGTAGGCCTTCACGTCCTTTGAGGACAGGATCCGATCCGCCACTTCCTTTTGAATCATCACGGTGATGGAATGAATGGGAGCGTCCCCCTCCAACAGGGCCATGATAATGGGGGTGGTGACATAATAGGGAAGGTTCGCCACCACTTTAAAGCCTTCCTCCAGCCCTTTTTCCCGCTTCAGGTCCGATAAATCCAGGTCTAAAATATCCTGATGGATCACCTCGATATTGTCCCGATGGGCCAAAGTCTTTTCCAGGATCGGAATCAGGTTCCGGTCAATCTCCACGGCGATGACTTTTTTCGCCTTTTCCGAAAGGATCTCCGTCATACTGCCGATCCCCGGGCCGATTTCCAACACCGTGTCCTCCTTCGTAACCCCGGCGCCTTCAATGATGTTTTCGATCACGTTGCCGTCGATCAGAAAGTTCTGCCCCAGGGATTTTCGCATCCGGTGGCCGTACTCGCTGAGGATCGTACGGGTTCTTGTGGGGGTTGCAATTCTCATTTCTCTTCCCTCCCTTTCCTGTGCTCGGATAATTGAATCAGGGCGTCCTGCCACTCTTCCCGGGTGACCCCGTAGTGGTTCAGGCGGTTCAAAAACTGTTTCGCGTTTCCGTAGCCGATGCCCAGGATTTTTCCCAGGCGGTCCCGTCGGTCCGTGGCGCCGTCCACCCCTAAAAGCCCTTCTTTCATCAGGTCTGCTTTGGTAAACTCATCCCGTGGCGTTTGCAGCTCGCACCGGGCCCGCTCCAGGGCCAGCAGGATGTTTTGGGGACTGGCGTTTTCAATGCCCACGTTGCCCTCCTTCAGGGCGTCCTCCTTGGGGATGAAGGCATGCTTCGCCTCCGTCACCGCCTTGGTCACCTCCCGGCGGATCCATTCCCCGGGATAGTCGGGATCGGTGAGAATGATGATTCCCTTCCGTTTCGCCGCCCCCTTAATCTGCTCTAAGGTCCCCTTGGGCAGGGAAAACCCTCCCGTGGCAATGATTTCCGCCTTCACCGCCCGCTTTACCTGGGAGATATCGTCCTTGCCCTCCACCACAATAACTTCCTTGATCTCTTTTTTCTTTGGCTCCATACTATCACTCTACCTCATTTATCTGTAAGTTTTCGACGATTTTTCCGCCGTGGGTTGTCTTTTTTCTATTATAAACCCTGCCGGAGAATTTTCCTAGTCCTTTTCCGCCTCACCCCGAGCGGGGATGGCTGTGACAGCGCGACCGAGTTTCTGTCCCCTTTCCCCTTCCTTGAGGAAAAACGTAACAGAAACTCCACGGAAAACACGGAAAAAAAGGAGCCGAGGTTTCCCCCAGCTCCTAAAGCAAACGAACGTATTACATAATGTATTCCACCGGTGCTGCCGGTCCGATGGGAAGTCCGATCAATAACCATACCGTAAGGGCAATCATCCATACCACCAAGAAAGCAATGGAGTAGGGTAGCATGGTGGAAATCAGCGTACCCAGTCCCACGTCCTTGTCGTACTTTTTCGCAAAGGCAACGATAATTGCAAAGTAGGACATCAGTGGAGAGATAATATTGGTTACCGAGTCTCCGATTCGGTAGGCCAGCTGGGTGATCTCGGGAGAGTATCCCATTTGCATTAGCATCGGTACGAATACCGGCGCCATAATCGCCCATTTCGCAGAGGCACTACCGATAAAGATGTTGATGAATCCGGATACCAGTACAAATCCGAGGATCAGTGGAATTCCTTCGAGACCGATGGCCTGTAGGAAGTCCGCACCTTTGATGGCCATAACCAATCCGATTTGAGACCAGTCAAAGTACTCAATAAACTGAGCCGCCGCAAAGGCTAGTACGATGTATCCACCCATGGAGCTCATGGCTTCACCCATGAACTGGGCTACGTCCTTATCGGACTTGATGGTTCCCGCCGCTTTTCCGTAGAAAAGTCCGGGGATAAAGAACATTAACGCAATTAAGAAGACCATGGAACTTACAAAGGGCGATGGAGGGAATCCGTCAATAATGTATCCTCCGTCGGCACGTAAAATTCCCTCTTGAGGAATCAGCATCGCTGCAATTGCGGCAACAAATAGGAATAAACCGATTCCCGCTGCAATCAGACCTTTTCCTTCTTTCTCACTGATTTCCGTTAAATCTTCTTTATAGTCTCCCGTGTACTCTCCAAGTCTCGGCTCAACAATCCGCTCGGTTACCACGGTACCCACAATGGTAATCAGGAAGGTTGAGAAGATCATAAAGTAGTAGTTGGCCGTGGGAAGTACCTGATAGGTATCATCCAGCATATGGGCCGCGGATTCGGTGAATCCGATCAATAGGGGATCCAGCATCGTCACCAACAGGTTCGAACTAAATCCTCCCGATACTCCGGCAAAGGCCGCAGCAAGTCCCGCTAAGGGGTGCCGTCCTTTGGCCACGAAGATGATCGCTCCCAGGGGCACCAATACGATGTACCCTGCGTCGGAAGCCATGGAAGACATAACTCCGGCAAATACCACCACAGCGGTGATTAATTTATCCGGTGCTCCCAGTACCAATTTTCGCAGCATGGTTCCGATAAGTCCCGACTTTTCAGCTACACCAACTCCAAGCATTGCCACGAGTACCGTACCTAGGGGTGCAAAGCCCGTAAAGTTGTCGACGGCTTCCGTGAATACCCTACGAAGCCCTTCTTTGTTTAACAGGTTGACAATCTCGATCTCGTCGCCGGTTCCCGGGTGAACTGCGGTAATGTCCAGCAAACTAAGTAAGTATGATAGAACTAGTACAATTCCTGCGAACATGAAGAACAACGTAACCGGATGGGGTAACTTGTTACCGACACGTTCCACCACATTCAAAAACCGATCCGACAGTTTCTGTCTTTCTTTTGCCATGAAAGTGAACCTCCTTAAAATTTTATTCATGCATTGTATATAAATCATATACGTTCTCTATTATATGGGGTAAATTACAATTAATCAAGTATATTTAAATTTTTTTAATAAAGTTTGAAAATTTTTACTTTGCATTCTATTGTTAGTTTTTCAATAATTTTAGACTTTTCTACACCCCGGGACCCAAAAAAATTCGTCCGCTGTCACCCGCTGTCATGGATACCTCTATAACAAAACCCCCGGCGGCTGCACCGGAGGCTTTGGGTTGGTTTTTTTAAGGATATATTTTTTGGTTATTCTCGGTTGGCTCCGGTCTTAGTCCAAGACGTAGACCCGTACGTTTCGCCGGCCGTAGCGCTGGGCGGCGCTTAGGTTTTCAAAGTATAAATCAATTCGGTTGCCCTTAATGGCCCCGCCGGTGTCCTCCGCCGTGGAGTAACCGTAGCTTCGGGTTCCGTCCAGGGACTCCACGTAAAGCTTGGTGCCCAGGGGAATCACGTTGGGATCCACCGCCACCACTCCGGGCCGTACCCGGGTACCGCTTCGGGTAACCCCGTAACCGGGATCTCCCGGCCGCTTACCCGTACTTTCGTATCCGGCGGTATAGGCCGTGGCCTCCATGGTTATCTTTCGGCTGTACTCCCGCCGGCTGCCGTCGGCGGTGGTGAAGTAGTTGGCCTCTCCTTTTTCAATAATTTCATTCTGAGGGGCGGTGATCAGTTCATGACTTTTCAGCTTCTCACTGACCTTTTCCCCGTTTTCGTAGGTGTCCCTGTAGGTTTCAATCATTTCACCGGTGTGACCTTCCTGGACCTTTCGTTCCTCATGGGGGGCCAAATCCTCCACGTAGACCACTTCCGTGGAATAGGAAAGCTCTACGGTCGCCTCCCGGCTTTGCTGTCTTACCCGGGTGATTTCGATTTTGTCCTCCTCGGTCAGGGTTTCCTCGGGGTCAAAATTCACCTGGTCCCGGGAGTTCAACTCAATGTCCAACTCCGCTAAAATGTCCTCCAGGGTATTTTCCGTGGTGTATCGAATGGCCTCCTGACCCCCGTCGACCACCCGGATTTCCCGTGCCCGGTGAACGGTGATGATTTCACCGCTTTTGAGGTTGTCCTCGGAGGGGGCCTCCACCCGGTCGTATTCTCCTATTTCAATTTCCTGTTCTTCCAATATTTTCTCCGGTTCGCTTGAGATTGTTGAAACCTCAATTACCTGGTTGTCCACATCAATGATGACCGTTTTATAGCTTGCGCCTAGGAAAAAAACGGCTAAGAAAATAATGGCTACCAACCCCAGCAAAGCTTTGTTTTTCGTAAGCTTTCCCTTGAAGTTTGTATTCTCCATTGTGATCCTCCTTTATTTTTTCATCCTTTTTACACTTATTGTTAACCAACTCCGCCCATTCTATGATAAGTGAAAACCTTTGTCAACCGTCGGAGAAAAGTTTGAAAATTTAGGCGCAAAAAACCAAGGCTTTGCAACCTTGGTAGGGGAAAACTTTTTTTGCTTTTTCGTACTTTTTTACCGTTTTAATTCAGGATTTCATGACTTTCGAACCATGATCCCGGCTTTTTTCCTCTTTTTTGGTAAAATTTAGTAAAAAATTTCGATTTGAACCCTTTCATTGGAGGGGTCTCTCAAATCCAGCACCCGGCCGTCTTTGTCAAGTTTTATCATGGGCCGCCAGGCGTACTGCTTCGGGACAAAGACAATTTCCCCCACGTCGCCGGTATTGAGGCCTACCTTCTGTCCGATAAAGCAGCTGCCCAGTTTATTTAAAAAGACCAGCAAAAGCTCCACATCCAGTTTGTCGATCAGTTCCGTCTCCAAAAGCTTTAAGGCCTCCAGGGGATTTTTCTTGGCATTGAAGGGCCGTTTAGAGGTAAGGTCGTTATAGGTATCGGCAATGGCGATGATCCGGGAATACAGCGGAATTTTCTCCCGTTTCAGACCAAAGGGAAAGCCGCTGCCGTCCACGTTTTCATGGTGCAGTAAAATCGCCCGTTTGATCTGTTCATCCACGTAACTGTCCTCTTTGACGATGGCATGGGAGTAAATGGCATGCTTTTTCAGCTCCAATGCCTCTTCCTCGGTGATTTGTTCCCCTTCCAGAAACTCCGGGTCCACCTTCAGCTTTCCGATATCGTGGAGGGCGGCGGTCAGGGTCAGCTCATTCAACCGTTTTTCCGAAAGCTCCAGCCACTTTCCGAGATAATAACTGATCAGCACCACATTATGGCAGTGATTGTAGACCATGTCGTCCAGGTCCTTGGAGGATTCCATTAATTGAAAGGGGTTGCTCCTTCGTTTTTGGGCATTTTTAATGACCCGATCAATGCTTTTTTCCAAATTCAGGGAGGCGATCTCCGCCCCCTTCAAAATCCGTTCAAAATCCCGCTGCAGGGCTTTTTTCTGTCGGCTGACATGGGTTTTGTACTGGCTTAAATCCTCGGCATACCGGGGTTCATAGGTTACCCGCCGGGGTGACTTTACCGATTTCTTCGACGACGGTTCCGACTTTTCCTCGGTGGAGACCTCTTTGATAACCGGGACTTTCACCGCCAGGGTTTTGACCTTATGCTGCTCGAGAAAACTCTGTACCCGTTTTGCGTCCTCTATTACGAATCCCGAGGGCATCAGGATGTTTCCCTTGGTGTTGGTCACGCTCTCGGCCAGGGTCATGCCCAGGGCCACCTGGTCGGCGTCGATTCTTTTCACTTTGTATTCCGTTACTTCCTTCATATGTACCCTCCAATCCCCGATTATAAGACTTTGTAACCATTATACCCCCAAAGGAAAAGCCCTTGCAATAGGGCTTTCTAACCAGTAGTGCTATGCTGGAAAGGGTTTTGACTAGGCAAAGTCCTTAATCCGGTAGACTTCCTCCCGACTTAAATCAATCAGCTTTCCCTTAAGGTCCACAATGGGCCGGGTAATGTCCTGGGAGGGCATGAAAACGATTTTTCCTTCCTCTCCGGTGTTCAGGGTTACCCGCTGACCGATGAAATTATCCCCCATTTTTCGCAGGAAGGTGTACCAGATGGCACCGTCCAGCTTGTCAATATAGTCCTGGCGAATAATGTCAATGGCCTGAAAAGGGGTTTTCGCTTCCCGGTAAGGGCGTCGTACCGTAAGGGCGGAATAAAGATCGGCGATGGCCAAAATCCGTGCCTGAAGGGGGATCTCTTCCCCTTTAAGCCCCATGGGGTATCCGCTGCCGTCCATCCGTTCATGATGATAGAGCACGGCTTCCTTTACCTTTTTTCCGATACAGTCGTAGTGTTTGATCATATCATAACTATGTAGCACATGGCGGCGCACCGCCACTTTTTCCTCGTCGTTTAAGGGTTCGGTTTTATACAAAACCTCTTCGGGCACCCGGGCCTTTCCGATATCCATCAGTAGGGAGGCCAGGATCAACTCCTCCAGGTCGTTGCTGGAAAGATCCAGCCATTTCCCCAGGGAATAGGCGGTCAGGGCCACGTTCTGTCCGTGGGCGTAGGTCAGGTCCTTGACCTCCTTTAAGCTTTGCATCAGTTGAAAGATGTTGTTTTCTTTTTGAAAGATTGCCAGGGTATCCTGGATTCTCGGATACAGGTCTTTGGAATTTACCGGTTCCCCCGACACGATTTTTTCGAAATCCTTTCTAAGCTGTTCACATTTTTCATGGAATTGTGCGTGAAAGGCTCGATGGGTCTCCAGGTTTTTTTCTGCTTCTCTTTGGGCTTCGTTTTTTTCCGTCATAAAGGGCTTTACATCCCCAAGGTCTTCAGGGGATTCCTGCCCTTTGTCCTCAGAAACGGTTTTTGGCACCTCCACTTTTACCATGGTGATGCCGTTCATTTTCAAAATGCTTTTGATCCGGTGGGATTCTTTAATCACGGTCCCCTGAACCAGTAAGCGAATCCCCTCTTCATTAACAATGTCCTCGGCAAGGACCATGCCCTTTTTCAGCTTCGCGGAAAAAATTTTTTCCCATTTCCTGTTCCTTGTTTCCATCTCTACACCCCTTTTAAAAAGCTTTTTCCTACCCCTCCATCAAATCTTGAAAAATCTTTTGGCATTGGCCTCGGTAACCCGGATGACCTCCTCTACGGAAAGGCCCTTGGCCTCGGCAATTTTCGCCGCCACAAACCGTACCAACAGCGGTTCGTTCCGCCGTCCCCGCCTGGGTTCCGGGGCCAGATAGGGGGCGTCGGTTTCAATCAGCAGCTGCTCTAAGGGCACCACCTTGGCCACCTCATAGGGCTTTTTCGCATTTTTGAAAGTGACCGGCCCCGCCAGGGAAATATGATACCCCCGTTTTACGTACTCCTCTGCCAGCTCGGGACTTCCGGAATAGCAGTGCATAATGCAGCCGTATTCCTGGGCCTCATGGCTGGTCAGGGTATCAAACACCTCGCCGTTGGCTTCCCTGTCATGGATAATCATCGGCAACTTTAGGGATTTACTTAAATGAATTTGAGAAGTAAAGGCCCGGCGCTGGGAGGACTTGTCCGAGTAATTATAATGAAAGTCCAGGCCGATCTCCCCGATGGCCACCACTTTTTCCTCCCGGGCCAGGCTTCGAAGGGCCTCCTCCCTTTCTTCGTCGTAGTCCTTGGCACTATGGGGATGGATCCCTACGGCGGCATAAACCATTTCGTACTCCCGGGCTAAGTTCACGGCTTTTACGGAAGAGGGGACATCGGCCCCGGGATTGAGGATGTAGTTTACTCCGGCGGTTTTGGCCGCCTTTAACACCTCCCGGCGATCGGAATCAAATTTCTTATGGTCCATATGGGCATGGGAATCAAACATTGGTATCCTCCTTCTTCTACAAAATTAGCTGACCTCGGTTCCCGAAGGGATTTCTCCGTCCAGGGTGCCCAGTACCAGCTTATCCTTGTTGGAAGCCGCCAGGATCATTCCCTCGGACGTTTCCCCCCGAAGCTTCACGGGCTTTAAATTGGCCACAAGGATCACGTCTTTACCGATTAAATCCTGGGGTTGATAGTCCTTGGCAATCCCCGAGACCACCTGGCGGGTTTCCGTGCCCACCTGAAGCTTGAGTACCAGCAGTTTGTCCGCATTGGGATGGGCTTTGGCTTCGGTAATTGTGGCGGTTTTCAGCTCCAGTTTGGCAAAGTCTTCAATGGTGACCATGGAGGATTCCCTTTCCGTCCCCGGGTCCTCGGGGTTCTTCTTTTCCTTTTTTTCCTCTTCCTCCTTGGCCGCCTGCTGAGCCCGGGCCACCTTCTTGTTTTCCGCCTCCAGGATCTCCACTTCCTTTTTCACATCCAACCGGGGAAACAGGGCCTCCCCTTTTTTTACCCGAACACCGGATCCGATTTTTCCAAGGTATTTCGCATCAGCCCACTGCAGCTCCTCGGTGAGCCCCAGCTGGGTACTGATTTTTTCGGCGGTGGATTCCATAAAGGGTTTTAATAAAACCGCCGTTACCCTAAGGGCTTCCGAAAGGTTTCGAAGCACGGTGTCCAGCCGGGGCTTGTGGGTCTCGTCCTTGGCCAGGATCCAGGGGGTGGTTTCATCGATGTATTTGTTGGTTCGTCGTATCACGGTCCAGATTTCCTCTAAGGCGTCATGATACTGCAGGTCCTCCATATGGGCCTCCACCTTCGCCGCAGCGGAGGTCGCCACTTGCTGAAGCTCCTCGTCCACGGCTTCCATGGCCTTGACTTCGGGAATGATTCCTTCATTGTATTTTTCCACCATGGCCACGGTTCGGCTTAAAAGATTTCCCAGATCGTTGGAAAGGTCGGCGTTCAGCCGGGTGACAAAGGTCTGGTTGGTGTAATTGCCGTCCTGACCGAAGACAAACTCCCGAAGGAGGAAATATTTCAATGCGTCCAGGCCGTAGCGTTCAATCAACACCTCGGGATAGACCACATTGCCTTTGGATTTTGACATTTTATCGGCGGCGAAGAGAATCCACCCGTGTCCATAGACCTTGTCGGGCAGGGGCAGGTCCAGGGCCATGAGCATCGCCGGCCAGATAATCGTATGAAAGCGTACGATTTCCTTGCCCACAATATGGACATTGGCGGGCCAGAACTTTTTAAAGTCCTTATCCTGCTCCTCTCCGTATCCCAGGGCAGTGATATAGTTGCATACCGCATCAAACCATACGTAAATTACATGGTCCCTGTCGAAGGGCACCGGGATTCCCCAGTCAAAGCTGGTTCGGGACACACACAGATCCTCCAGACCGGGCTCGAGGAAATTGTTGATCATCTCCCGGCGCCGGGTTTCGGGGTAACAGATCTCGGGGTGATCATTAAAATGCTTTTTCAACCGGTCGCCGTATTTCGACAGCTTAAAGAAGTAGGCCTCTTCCCGGGCCATCTCGGTTTTTCGTCCGCATTCGGGACAGCCCTGGTCCTCCTGTAATTGGGACTGGGTCCAGAAGGATTCACAGGGTTTACAGTAAAAGCCTTCGTAAAAGTCCTTATAAATGTCTCCCTGATCATAGAGCTTTTGAAAAATCCGCTGCACTCCTTTTTTATGCTTTTCATCGGTGGTACGGATAAACACGTCATGGGAGATGTCCATGGTTTTCCAGAGGGCCTTGATGCTTTTTACCATCTCATCCACGTGTTCCTTGGGGGTTCTGCCCAGTTTTTCCGCCGCCTCCTGGATTTTTTGGCCGTGCTCGTCGGTTCCCGTCAAAAACTTTACGTCGTAGCCGGTAAAGCGTTTGAATCGGGCCAGGGCATCGGCGGCCACGGTGGTGTAGGTATGGCCGATATGCAGCTTCGCATTGGTATAGTAAATCGGGGTGGTTACATAGTAATTTCCTTTTGACATAGGGCTCACTCCTCTATAATAAATTAAGGTCCGAACGGTTCTACAACAAACCCTGCTTCATCAGGGCTCAACGCCCTTTGGGTAATAAAAAACTTCACACCCTAAAAAACCCGGTCGGGGTGAAGTGCTTCAAGGCTTCTTAACAACTCATTATACTATAGATAAACCCCAAAGTGTAGTCTCTTTCAAAATATTCTTCAGCTTTCCTTGGCGCCCCTTTCAATTATTTGTTATAATTTTGTTAGTATGACCCGGGAGGTTTTGCCTCCTATTTCATAAATTCCGAAAAAACGAAGGACTATAAAGCGAAAAGAGGTATGGCCATGAATGAAATGAAGCACCTTTCTTTACTGACGGACTTTTACCAACTGACCATGATGAACGGTTATTTGAAAAATGACATGACGGAAGAGGAGGTGGTCTTTGATCTGTTTTTCCGGGAAAACCCCTGCCACAGCGGCTACACCATCGTAGCGGGGATCGAGCAGGTCATTGATTACATCGAAAACCTGAAGTTTCATGAAGATGAGCTTGCTTACCTTTCCTCTTTGGGAACCTTTCAGGAGGATTTTATCGATGCCCTGAGAAACTTCACCTTCCGGGGGACCATCTACGGCGTGGAGGAAGGCACCGTAATGTTTCCCCATGAGCCCATTCTCCGGGTGAAGGGCACCTGCTTCGAGACCCAGCTCATCGAAACCGCCCTGTTGAATGTAATGAACCACCAGTCCCTGATTGCCACCAAGGCGGCACGGATCGTCACCGCCGCCAAAGGGGATCCGGTGTTTGAATTCGGCCTTCGCCGGGCCCAGGGCCCCGATGCCGGGGTATATGGCGCCCGGGCGGCGGTGATCGGCGGCTGCAGTTCCACCTCCAACGTGTTGGCGGGGATGAAGTTTCATCTGTCGGTGGTGGGTACCCAGGCCCACAGCTGGATCCAAAAATTCCCCTCGGAGCTGGAGGCCTTCCGGGCCTATGCCAAGGCCTATCCCGATGAATGTCTTTTACTGGTGGATACCTACAACACCCTAGAGACCGGGGTGCCCAATGCCATTCAGGTGTTTCGGGAACTTCGGGCCCAGGGCCATGAGGCCAAGGGCATCCGGATCGACTCCGGGGACATTGCCTATTTGTCGAAACAGGCTCGAAAAATGCTGGACGACGCCGGTTTTCCCGAAGCCACCATTGTGGCCTCCAGCGATTTGGACGAGGATACCATCTCCGCCCTTAAGGACCAGCAGGCGAAAATCGACGGCTGGGGTGTGGGGACGAATCTGATCACTTCCAAAAACTGTCCCGCCTTGGGAGGGGTCTATAAACTCAGCGCCGCCGAGGAAAAAGGGGAGCTGATTCCAAAGATCAAGATCTCCAACAATCCGGAAAAGATCACCAATCCGGGATTCAAAAACATCTACCGGATCTATGACACCGGGTCGGGGAAGGCCCAGGCGGATTTGATCACCCTGGAGCATGAAGTTTTGGATGAAAGCAAACCCCTGACGATCTTCCATCCCATTTACACCTGGAAACAGACCACCTTTCGAAATTACCGACTGAAAAAACTCTTAACCCCCATCTTTGTGGAGGGCAAGCTGGTTTACCGCCGTCGGAGCACCGAAGAGATCAAGGAGAAGGTTTCCAAGGAACTGAACTCCCTGTGGCCGGAGTATAAGCGGCTGACCCGCCCCCAAATTTATAAAGTGGACCTTTCCCAGGCCCTGTGGCAGCTAAAACAGGATCTGGTCAACGAAAACAAGGTGACCCCCCAAAAATAATGCACCGAGAAAAAACGGCCCTTTTCCCAGAGATCTCGGGAAAAGGGCCGTTTTTACTTATGAAAGCTTCCTGCTCCCGGCTATTCTTTTGCCTCTTTCCGGGGGAAATTTTTCCGAAGGTAGTTTAAGGCCCCTTCCTTATGCTGGGAAATGTGGCCGTAGAACATGCCTTTTTTGATGTCCTCCAGCACTTCCCCCACAAAGGTGCTTTCGGGAAGATTCACGGCTTCCATTACCTCCCGGCCGGAAATGATCTTGGTGATGTCCTCAATGGGCCGATAGCGGGTAATATAATTGTTGGCGATGTATTCCACATGGACTTTAAACATCCCCATCTCTTCATGGGGGTCCAGAAGCTTTCGGGTGGACACGATATCCGCCAAGGCGATCAGTAACAGGTCCAGGGTTTCCCTGCCCGCTTCGGTGAAAAACTGATACAAGGCCTTTCCGCTGACATCATTTTTTTTATAGAGGACCAGGGGAATCATGTGCTGAGCCACGTATTTATACAGCAGGGCGATTTCCTTCTTGCTCCATTTTAACCGCTCTCCGTATTCCTTCACCAGTTCCGCCCCGGTAATTTCGTGGCCCCTGAAACGGGTTCTTCCTGTGGGATCCACTTTTTTCGCCGAGGGCTTTCCGATATCGTGAAACAATGCCCCCAGTTTGATCAGGTCTATCCGCCGATGATTGCCGGAAATTTTTTCCCGGGCATGTTTTTCATAGGCCTCCCGGATATGGTCCTCAAAATAACCCTGGGCGTAGATCACGCTTTCCGCCACCTTCACGGTGTACACCGAATGGGTCCAGCTGTCCACCACATGGTATTTGCACTCGCCGATGTCCTTCATCTCTTCGATATCGGGAAAAATCTTGTTTAAAATATTGAGTTTCTTATCCATAAAGGTAAGAAAGTGATAGGTCTTATCCTGTTGCAAAATCAAAAACAGTTCCTGGGTGATCCGCTCTCCCGCCACTTCCTGTAGGCGGTGGGCATGCTTTCGAATCACTTCGATGGTCTCCTCTCCCATATTGAACCGCAGCTGACACATCAGCCGGGGTGCCCGGATCAGCCGCAGGGGATCCTCTACAAAGGCCTCTTCCCGAATATGGCGAATCCTTCGTTTTTCAATATCCTGTCCTCCCCCAAAGGGGTCGATGATGTATTCGGTTTCCATGGGCCAGGGGGCGTCCAGGGGATAGGCCATGGCGGAAATGGTAAAGTCCCGCCTTTTTAAATCCTCTTCGATGGTCTCCCCTTCCATTTGGGTGAAATCCACGGTCATCCCGTCGGGTAAGCCCATTCGATAAAGGCGCTTTTCCTTATCCAGGGGAATCTCCTTGGCACCCAGAGCCTCTCCCAGGCTTTGGACAAAGCCTTCGGGATCCTTTTCCGTAACGAAGTCCAGATCCTGAATCAACAGATCCCGATTCAGCAGGATGTCCCGTAGGGTGCCTCCCACTAAATAACAGGGTTCCCCCCTTTCCTTTGCCAGGCGGGCAATGGTATTTATGATACGATCCATGACGATCATCTCCTAATTCGATTTCTTTATTATCATTTTACTCTTTTTCTCTGTTTTTGCAAATGATTCTTTCTTTATGAGGATTCTTTTCTTATTACCCTCATGAATGACTATATTTTCTTTTCTACCCGGGATCCTTGAATTTTCACAGGTTTACAGAAAGTTTTGTTAAGTTTCCGTAAACTTTCGAAAACTTTCAGAAGAAACGTTGACTTTTTATGGTAACTCTGGTATGATTTAATGTGATAAATGTCGAAAATTGTTATAAAAGCTCGAATCATCGAAGGCTTTTAATAAACCAAAGGAGGATGAAATCATGATGAAATCAACGGGTATCGTAAGAAAAGTGGATGAACTGGGCCGTGTGGTGCTGCCCATCGAACTTCGTAGAACTTTAAACATTATGGAAAAAGATGCTTTGGAGATCTATGTAGACGGAGAAAGCGTAATTCTCAAGAAGTATGAGCCGGCCTGTATTTTCTGCGGAAACGCCAAGGACGTTGTGCATTACAAAGGGAAAAACGTTTGTGATTCCTGTATCAGCGAAATGAAATAACCTTAGGGATGAAAAAACGGGTCTTGCACAGACCCGTTTTTTTTCGTCCTTTTTTAGTCCTGCTTCTCAAAACCGATCCCCACATGATACACTTCCCTTTTGGGGATCCCCCGGTCCTTGGCCACTTTTTTCACCGCTTCTTTTTTGGACACACCGGTTTCCATGACCAACAGCAAATGTTCTTCGATGGTCAGGTCCTGAAAGGCTTTTTCCTTTTTTCCGTGAAAACCCTCCACCACCAATACCATCTCCCCCTTCCGGGGGGATTTTTCCAAGGCTTCCATTATAGTGGGAAGCTCCCCCCGAATAAACTCTTCGTAACGTTTCGTCAGTTCCCGGCCGATGGATCCCCGGCGGGGGCCGAAAATATCTGCCATATCCTTCAGGGTATCCTTCATCCGGTGGGGGGATTCGTAGAAAATCATGGTTCGTTCCTCTTCTTTCATGTTTTCCAGCCGCTTTTTCCGTTCTTTTTTTTCCCGGCTTAAGAAACCTTCAAAAACGAAACGGTCATTGGGAAGTCCGGAGCCCACCAGGGCATTGACAAAGGCCGAGGCCCCGGGCAGGATTTCCAGGGGCAGGTTTCTTTCAATGACCCGGCGAATCACTTCAACGCCGGGATCGGATATTCCCGGCATCCCTGCATCGGAGACCAGGGCGATGGACAGTCCCGCCTCCAGGTCCCGAAGGAGGCTTTGGCTTCGCTGTCGTTCATTGTGCTCGTGATAACTGACCAGGGGTTTATGAATTTCAAAGTGGGTTAAGAGCTTTCGGGTGTTTCTCGTATCCTCCGCCGCCACTTTATCGGCTTCCCTCAGGACCCGAAGTCCCCGTAGGGTGATATCCTCCAGGTTTCCGATGGGGGTGGGCACCACCCACAGGGTCCCCGGGGCCTTTCGGTCCCCCGGGGACTGTTCCCCTTCGTATTCCTTCTTTCGGTCCTGTTCCCGGGACAATTCCCTTCGGTGCTGCCTTTTATCATCCTTCATTTTTACCCTCTCCCCTTTTTTAACCTTCCAGGTTTTCCCGGTTATAAAGTGCCAGGGTCTCTTGGGTATAGGCCCCCGACGCCTCATAAATCCTCAGGGGAGGATGGATTTTCAGTTCCTTCCCTGCCCCCTTTTTCCCTTCCACAATGAATAAATTCGGCGCCTTTCCCTCCTTCGGATGAATCATCCTCAGGCCCTTGGGCTCCACCCCGTAGCTTCGCATGAAAAACAGGATGTCCACCAGACGGTTGGGCCGGTGAATCATATAGAAACGGCCGTGGGTTCGAAGGAGCCTGGCTGCGGCCTTTACCACGTCCTCGATATTACAGGCCACTTCGTGTCGGGAAAGGGCCTTGGCGTCCCCGGGATTTATAAGCCCTTCCTTATGCATATAGGGGGGATTGGCGGTGACCACATCATAGACGCTCTTGGGAAACACCCCTTCTAAGGCCTTCAGGTCCCCATGGATGATTTCAATCCGATCCTCCAGACGGTTGAGGGCCACGCTTCTTCGGGCCATGTGAAATACCTCCTGCTGAAGCTCCAGACCCTGAAAGGTGGAGGTTTTGCTTTTTCCCGCCAACAGCAGGGGAATGATCCCCGTGCCGGTGCCCAGGTCCACCACCCGATCCTTCGGCTTCAGCTTCACGTGATTGGCCAGCAGTACCGCATCTATACCAAAACAAAACCCCTGGGGGTTTTGTATGATTTTCAGTCCTTTCAATTGCAAATCATCGATTCTCTCCATTAGAACCCGTCCCTTTCCAAAAGCTCTTCCACATCGGATAAAAGCACTTCCTCGGTAACCAGTTCCCAGTACTGTCGGTAGATGCCGCCCTCGGCATCGATCACCACGGTATAGGGCACTTGACGGTTTTCCGGCTCAAACACCGATAGGAAGGCCACATCCTCTTCCAGCAGCATCATCAGGTTGTCCAGAATCAGCAACTGCTCCTGACTCTCCTCATCCTCCTGCTCCCAAAAGGTAAGAAGGGTCGGCTTTCCTTCCTGTTCTTCAATGGAGCTGGGCTCCCCATCCAGGGTTTCGATAGGGAAGTCCTCAAACTCCTCGGCGGCCATCACCGGTTCTTCGGGGCCGTTGCTTCCCCCTTGATTCTCACTGTTTTCTTCCTGGAGAAAAAACCAGTACACCGCCCACACCAGGGCAAAAACCAGGAAAATGATCCCGCCGATTTTTAAAATATCTTTGTTTTTCATGCGCATGGGGCTTCCTCCCTTTTACTCTTTCTTCGACGGGCCCTTTCCCTCCCCTTTCGATTTTGATTGGGGGCCTTTGTTTTTTTTCTGGGATCCCCGGGGCGGCCTTTTCTTTCCCTGGGGACGTTTGGAGCGGGGCTTCGATTTTTTCTCCGAAGACTTT
>CAZTIJ010000001.1:32890-41176 GCA_964613365.1 uncultured Clostridiaceae bacterium
GGGGAAGGCTTTTCCTTCCCGTTGGTTTTCTTACCGGGATCCGCGGTTTTTTCCTCTCCCGAATCTTTCTTAGGGGAGCTTTCCGTAGCTTTTTTAGGGCTTTCCTTTCCCTTTTGGTCTTTGTCGGTTTTCTTCTCTTCTTTTTTATTGGCCGCTTCGGGCTTTCCCCGATTTCCCTTGGGGATTTTGGTCACTTCATCGATATGAAAGACTTTGATCTCTTCGGTGCCGTCCTCCTCTAAGGTTACCCGGGCCTTGACCCTCTCCAGCAGGGGATTGGTATTGACGATGACGCCCGATCCCAGCTGGGTTTTGACCCGGTCTCCCTGTTGGGGCATTTTTTTCAGCACCGCTTTGTATACTTCATGTTCATACTTTAAACAGCAAAAGAGCCTTCCACAGACCCCGGAAATCTTGGTGGGATTCAGGGACAACCCCTGATCCTTGGCCATTTTTATCGATACGGGATCAAACTCCCCTAACCAGCTGGAACAACAAAGGCTGATGCCGCAGGGGCCGTAGCCTCCGATCATTTTCGCCTCATCCCGGACACCGATTTGGCGAAGCTCGATCCGGGTTTTGAATACCGAGGCCAGATCCTTTACCAGCTCCCGAAAATCCACCCGGCCTTCGGCGGTGAAGAAAAAGATGATTTTGTTGTTGTCAAAGGTATACTCCACATCCACAAGCTTCATATCCAAACCGTGGTCTTCGATTTTTTTACTGCAGATATCCAGGGCTTCCTTTTCCTTTTCCTTGTTCTTTTCGTAGGTTCTCAGATCCTCCTTTGTGGCTTTTCGAATGACCTGCTTCAACGGTGAGACCACTTCCTTTTCCGAAACTTCCTTCGGGCCCACCACCACCTCTCCCAGTTCCACGCCCCGGGCGGTTTCCAGGATCACTTTATCGGTTTTGAAAATTTCCAGTTTCCCCGGGTGAAAATAGTACACCTTCCCGGCTTTTTTAAATCGTACACCTACTACGGTTTCCATATGGTTTAACCTCCTATTTATCCCTTAAAGCCTGATGGGTGTTCAGGACTAACATTTCGATAATTGACTTTGCACTGACATTGGCCCGGGTGTAGCTTTGCAACTTCTCCACTTCCTCCAGGGCCTTGAGGATCCCGTTGTTCGTAGACTTTTTTTCCAGGGTTTTTATGATCGCCTCCTGGTCTTTATGAATCAGCCATTGGGGGTCCTGCAACTGTTTATATAATAAAAGATCCCGAAAAAAGGTAAAGCTGAGATCCAGGACCTCTTCTACCTGATCTTTTTCCACGGATAGGGCTTCCAAGGCTTCGAGGCTCTCGGTAATCCCTTTTTCCGCCATGTTTTCAAATAAGGAAAATAAGTGCTTTCTTCGGTTTTCATAGTTTTCATCCTCTAAATAGCGTAGGGCGGTTTTCATTTTTCCCCCTGCGATGTTCACGGCTTCCCGGGCCTTGTCCTCGGGATAGCCCCAGGTGTTTTTCAGCGCCCGGTACATCTCTTCTCCCGGTACCGGTTTAAGGCCCAGGCCTTGACACCTTGATTGTATGGTGGGGAGCAGGGCTTCCTTTGCCCGGGCCACCATAAGAATGATGCCGAAGCTCGGAGGCTCCTCCAGGGTTTTTAATAGTGCGTTTTGTCCCTGGGGGGTGATGCCTTCCCCATGATTGATGATGTAAATCTTTTTTCCTCTGCTGTAGGGTTTGATGTGCATGTCCTTTTCCAGCCCTCGGATGTCCTCTACTTTCAGGGTTTCCTGTGAATAGATGATCAGATCCTCGTGGTTGTGGCCGAGAACCTTTTTACAGGGAATGCATTTTCCACAGGGGATTTCCCCCCGGCTTTCCTTGCATAAAATTCCCTGGGCGAAGGTCTTGGCGAAGCCCTGGGGATCCAGCCCCGGATCTCCGTAAATTAAATAGGCATGACTCAGGGTGTCCCCCTGAATTTGGTCCAGCAGTTTTTTCTTCAAATCATCCTGACCCAGTACGGTTGAAAATCCCATAGTACATCTCCTAGCCCTTATATTTTAAAATGTTTTTCCACGTCCACCACGAAGACCGTGGCTCCGCCTACATTGACTTCAATGGGATGGGGGACGTATACCCCGGTGGTGCCCGATACCGGCGCGGGGGAGGTGGCTACCTGCTTTCGGGTTTCGCATTTCTCTTTGATAATATCCATCACGGCGTCCACCTTGTCATCCTCGGTGCCGATTAAAAAGGTGGTGTTCCCCGCTTTCAAAAATCCGCCGGTGGTGGCAAGCTTGGTTACCCGGTGCTTGTTTTCCGTTAAGCTGTCCAAGAGTTTGTTGGCATCCTCATCGTTGACAATGGCAATTACAAGTTTCATTCCATAGACCTCCTTGAGTTTTTTGATTACGATCCCCTGAATTTCCCGACGCATTTCATCGATGGTTTTTCTTCCGTCCACGGCTTTGATTCGATGGGGATATTTATTTTTCAGGGATTGGTAGCCCTGGTAGACCCTTTGATGGAACTGAAGGGCTTCCTTTTCCAGGCGATCGGCTTTTCCCGCCGAGGCCACCCGCCTTAAGCCTTCCTCGGGGGGAAGGTCGAACCATAGGGTGAGATCGGGCGTCAGCCCCCCGGTGGCAAAGCGGTTGATGGCTTCAATGCTTTGGGTTCCGATGTTTCGGGCCTCTCCCTGATAGACGATGGAGGAATCTACGAAACGATCACAGAGCACCACCTTGCCTTCTTTTAGGCCGGGAAGAATCACCTCTTCCACGTGTTGGGCCCTGGCGGCGGCATAGAGTAGGGCCTCGGATTTATCTCCCATCTCCTGGTGGGCATTATCCAGGATCAGCTCCCGGATTTTTTCACCGATGGGGGTGCCGCCGGGCTCCCGGGTTAACAGGACGCCATAGCCCTTCTGTTCAAAAAACGCCTTTAAATATTTCATCTGGGTGGACTTCCCTGCGCCGTCGGTCCCCTCCAGGGTAATAAACAATCCCTTTTCCATACCTTCACTCCTCGGTTATAACCAGAATCTGTCCGTTTTTTATACCATTGACTTCGGTTCCCTTTTCCCTATATTTCTTAAGCTTTTCAATATGACTTTCCGTGAGGGTCTCTCCCGGAAGGATCAAGGGAATGCCCGGAGGGTAGGGAGTAACGGCACTGGCCGCCACCCGGTTCAGGCTCTTATTTATTGATACCCTTTCCTTGGGGCTGTAAAAGGCCCCTCGTAGGGAAAGGGGGCCGATTTCCCCAAATTTCCCTTTATCCCGGGCTTCTTTCCTCCCTTCCCACACCTTGGAGGTTCCCTGTGGGAACCCCCGGGGACAGGAAGGGCTCTTTTTCTTATTATATAATGTTTTTTCCAGTTCCTCAAAGGCTAAATACAGTTTTTTCAAATCTTTTTCCCCGTTGCCCATGGAAGCCAGGGCCAACACCCCCTGGGGCAGGGACAGCTCCAGGTCGATGCCGTGGTTTTCCCGGATATAGGTCTCCACTTCCTCGCCCTTAAGGCCGCTGTTTTCCGTACGGATCCAGATCTTGGTCCGGTCCTTCCCCGGTTCCCGGTCCAGCTGAAACAGGCTCAAGGACTGAAACTGCTTTTCCAGCCGGTGGATGCCCCAAAGCAAAGCCTCGATTTTTTCCTTCCCTTCTTCTCGGTACAGGGCCGCCCCCTGTTCGATGGAGGCCATTAGAATGTAGGAAGGGCTGGAACTTTGGTGTATGTTCAGCTGCTCCTGTAGCCGTTCCCGGTCCACAAGGTCGCCCCGGGTAAAGAGTACGGCCCCTTGGGTCAGGGTGGGAAGGGTTTTATGAAAACCCATCACCGTAAGGTCGGCTCCCACGGTCACCCCGGACTCGGGAAGCTCGTGGTGCAGACCGAAATGGGCACCGTGGGCTTGATCCACCCAAAGAAGTTTGCCTGCGGCTTTGGTCCACTCCCGGATTTCCTGGATCCCGGAGCCCCGTCCGTAGTAATTGGGATGGGTCAGCAAAACCCCTTTAACCTTCGGATGTTTTTCCAACCCCTCCTTTACCTGGTCCGGGGTAATGCCCCGGGGAATCTTAAAATAGGGGTCCCTGTGGGGGTGGATAAACCGGGGGGTCAGGTCCCCCAGGATCAGGGCATGGATCACCGACTGGTGTACGTCCCGGGGCAGAAGGATTTCGTCCCCGGGCCTGGTCTGGGACAGAATCATGGCCAGTATCCCGCCACTGGCCCCGTTCACAAGGTAATAGGCTTCCCGGCTTCCGAAAATCTCGGCGGTCCACTGTTGGGAGGCCCGAATTACCCCGGAAGGGTTTTGCAGTTGATCGGTGCCGAAAACCTCGGTGGTGTCGTATTGATAGAGATTCTTTTGAATCCCGCCGTCTCCCCGGGTCGAAAAGGCGCCGCCTTTTTTATGCCCCGGGGTATGAAAGGAGATCCGATTTTCATTTTTCAAAGCCTCTAGGGCATTAATCAAAGGGGTGGACATGAAAAACATCCTTTCCAAATATTTTCATTCCAGGGTTTTACCAGGACTGTATTTCCTTTTTCAGGGCCTTTAAAAAGCCCGGGTCCGGTTGGAAAATAAAACGGTACTCATGCTTTCCTTCCTTAAACTTCCCTACATAGAGGCCTTCTCCCCTCAGTTTGCAGGAAAAGGTATAGGTTCTTTTCACTTTTTTTTCCTGTTTTTTTTGTTCTTCCCTTAAGGGCGTGATTTCCGTAATGTCCTTCAGTTTCACCTTCAGCATCATTTTCTCCCGGGAACCGACTTTTTTAAACACCAGTAAATCATCATCGATCACCGAGTAAATATATTCCGCCAGTTTCCGATTGATCAGATAGGAGGTTAACAGCACGGCAAGAAAAATCACCCCGATGCTTACCAGTCCTCCCCATAGGGGCGGTAGGATATTGCTGATCATTACCAAACCATTGATCCCGAAAATAATTCCGATGACATACACCGCCGCGGTTTTCATCGACGGTTTTTCCTTGACGGAACATCGAGCCATTTTTCCCATCCTTACACCTCCCTATTCTTTCCCGTCTCTTTTTCTTCTTTCGAAGGGCTCTTCTTCGGTGTTTTTACCATCCGAAGCCCTCTTCGGGACTTTTTCTTTTCCCGCGTTTCCTTTATTCCTTCCTGTTTCCCGGTTTCCGACTCCCGCTTTTTCTTTTCCTGATACTCCCGAAAGTAATCCCGAAAGATATCCTGAATAAAAAAGGAAAAGATTAAAAAAGTACCGATGACCAGCAGTATAAGGATCATCAGCTCCAGGGTCACATAGCGCTGTAGAAAATCCACCAGGTTTCGAACGTGTTTCATAATCGGTTCCTCCTATAGGGCTGCCTTTCCGTTTTTAAAAAGATAGGGTACCAGAGCCAGGGCCACGAGAAATCCCAAGGCCACCAGGGTTTCCACGGCGAATATGTTCTCCAGTCGCTGGCCTAAATAGGCATAGACCGTAATTTTCGGGACGGATCCCAGAAAACTGGCCAGGAAATAACCGTGGAAATTCATCTCCACAAACCCGGCGCCGAAGCTGATGGGATCCACGGGAAACCCGGGGGTGACCCGCATGGTGAACAGTTGTTTAAAAGACCCCTTCTCCTTTGCCCGCCGAAGTTTTTCTACGTATTTTTCACTGATAAACCGCTGAATGCTCTCCTTAAAACGCATGCCCACATGATAGGCCAAAAAGATGTTTACCATGTGGCCGGCCACGGAATAAAGGGATCCCCAAAAGGGACCGAAAATCAAGCCTCCGCTGACATAGACCACTGTGGTGGGCAGAAAAAAAAGCTGCCGAAACATGCAGATAAATACAAAAATAAGTATACTCCACATGCCTCCCCGTTCAATGATGTCCCGGATACTGTCCACATCCGGTTGAAGTCCGATGATGCCCAGCCGGTCGATCAGGTAAAGCACAAAAAAGATCAACACCCCGGCAATGATTCCTAGGGATCGTTTCTTGTCCGTCATTGCAAAATTTCCTCTCTCGTTACGCCGCTATTTTTACTTGTTTTTCTCTTTTCATTTATCTTTCCCATTATAATACAAAGCCCCGGGGAATTCAAAAATTATTTTAAGGGGAAAGCCTATTTTTTCAACTTTTCCAGGGTGAAATAAAACACCACCCCATCGGCCTCGTTATCGGTTCCGAAGCTGCTTTCCATCAGCTCCAGCAGACCGGCGGCGATGGACAGCCCCAAACCGCTGCCCTTGGTTTCCTCCCGCTTATAAAAACTCTCCCAGATTTTTTCCCGGTCCTCGGGGGATAAGGGGGGGCCTTGATTTTTGATCTCTATTCGGATTCTGTCCTTTCCCTGGGGTTTTCTTTTTTCCTCTTCCAAGAGACGGATTTGTACCTCTCTTCCCTGTCCATGTTCCATGGCGTTTTTGATGAAGTTGCTCAGGATCTGTTCCAGACGATACCCATCGCCTTTGATCAGGGTTTCGGGGTTTTTCAGGCGCTCCACCAACACCAGATTTTTCTCCGGATCAATGGCCTTTAGCTTTTCCATTATTCTCTCGGTATAGGTTTTGATTTTTATCGGTGCTTCCTTCAGTTCCAGATGACGGGTCTCCAGTCGGGAGAGATCCAAAATTTCCCCGAGCATCCGATCCATTTTCATGCTTTCCTCCTGGAGAATTTCGAAATATTTTCCTCTGTCCTCCCCGCTTTCATAAATCCCGTCCTCCAAAGCCTCGGCGTACCCTTTGATGATGGCAATGGGGGTTTTCAGCTCATGGGATACCCGGGCGATAAACTCCCGGCGAAGATTTTTCAAATCCTTCTCCTTTTCCAGCTCCCGCTGCAGCTGATCGATGGTCTCTTTTAAGCTTCCGGTCAAATGATTCAGGGTATTTCCCAGCTCTCCGATTTCCCCCTTTTCTTCCCCGGTATATCGAACATCAAAATTCATTCGGTTCATCTCCTTGGCCACTTCGTTAAGGTTCTCAATGGGCCGGGCGATTCTTTTGGAAAACAGCAGGGACAGAATAAAAGCCAGTATTCCCCCGAAGAGGAGGATCCAAAGGTAAAAGTCCTGGGTTAGGTCAATCCCCTGCTGTATCGGATTCAAGGTTGTCTGTAGACGAAGGATCAATCCCTCCCGGAGTATATAGGTATTCAGGATATCCCTTTCCCCGGTCCGGTGTCCCATCGGACCCCGGTGGGAATCTTCGGTTTCCCTTAGGGAGAGTACCCCTTCTTCTTCCAGTTTCTTAAAGGACGCTTCATCTAGGGTGGTTCTTCTTCCCCTTCCCATCATGGGCATGTGTCCCTGGGTCCCGGTTTCATAAAGCCGTTCTCCGTCCAGGGAAAAAAGGGCAATTTCCGTACCCAGAATCCGGCTTTCCTGCTCTAGGAAACTTTCTACCGCCTCTATCTCCTCTTGGCGATGAATTTCTGCCATGATCTCCTTTCCGCTTTCCTCCAGGGTTTCAATGGTCCGTTGGTAATAAAAGCCTTCCAGAAATTGATTTTGCATAAACCATATGCCGCCGATCAGTAACAGGGTAAGCACCATAAAGGCTGTAAATAGTTTAATAAACATTCCCGATCCCTTCATTCTACCCCTCCTCCAACCGGTAGCCCAAGCCCCGTAGGGTCACGATTCCGTCCCCCAGATCCCCCATCTTTTTCCGAAGCCTTTTTACATGGGTATCCACGGTGCGCAGATCACCGTAATAATCGAAGCCCCAAACCCGATCTAAAATCTGCTCCCGGCTTAAGGCTTGGTTCTTGTTCTCCAGAAACAGCCTTAGTAAATCGAATTCCTTCGGGGTCAAAATAAGCTTATCTCCTCGGATCCGTACTTCGTGGCGGAAAATATCCAAGGTAAGCTCTCCATAGATCAGGGCCTTTTCTACGGTTCTTTCCTTTCCCCGTTTTAAAAGGGCCTTTACCCGGGCCACCACCTCTTTCACGCTAAAGGGTTTGGTAACATAATCATCCACCCCCAGTTCAAAGCCGAAGAGCTTATCCTCCTCCTCTTCCCTGGCAGTAAGCATCAGTACCGGAATCCCACTGGCTTTTCGAACTCTTTTCAGTACCGACCAGCCATCGTACCGGGGCATCATCACGTCCAGTACCAATAGGTCAAAATCCTCTTTTTCATAACTTTCCAAGGCTTCTTCGCCGTTTTTTGCCTGGGTTACCTGAAAACCTTCTTTTGTAAGGTATAGACCCAGGAGCTCTCGGATTTTTTTATCATCCTCGGCAATCAGTATTTTTTCTCCACCCATTTTCTTTCCTCCTACGGAAGTATTTCCTTAGCTTTAGTATAACAAAAAAACCGGCAATATACATTGCCG
>CAZTIJ010000002.1:0-1427 GCA_964613365.1 uncultured Clostridiaceae bacterium
AAAACCTCCTTTGTATGTTGTATACAAGGAGAAGTCCTGTTGCTCTTCTCCTTTTTCAGCCTCTCGGGACCGAGTTAAAAGGTGAACAAGATATTCACTTTTTTTCCTTCCATTTATTCTATCACAGAAGAAGGGTCGCCACAAGGAAAATTTCTTTCAAACTCCGGGGGATTTTGCAACCGGGGGGATTTTGCAAAGAGGAGAGCAATTAAAATAAGGAAAAGTTTCCGTGCAAAAGCCCCCGGGTTTCCCCGGAGGCTTCTGCTATGTCTTATTGCAATAAGGAGGCTCGGATCCATGAGCCCTTTACCGGGTGGACCCTCGCCCCAAAAACTATGTCGTTTTTGGGATGTTTCCGAAACTTTCGGTCGCGGTTGTGACACCGCTGTGCATTTTATTATATCAAATAGGCTTGCTTGCCTTGGACTATCCTTTATTGTATCACTACTATCCTATCTTTTTACAGTCTATGGGTTACGGAAAATCCGCCGGAACCCTTGATCATATCCACGGACTGTCCTCTTTGCACATGGGATGCGTCGTGGGTGGTATCAATGATCACCCATCGATCCTCATCGGCTAAATACACTTCGTTCCAGGCATGGTACACCTCACCGTCGCCGATGGCCCGGGAGTACCCCTTCACCATTCGGGTGGGAATCCCCTGACTTCGAAGCATGGCCGCAAACAAAGAGGCGTAATCATAACAGATCCCTTTCTGAGTTCGGAAGGTATCGTTGATATCGGGAAGATAGAAAATGTTTAGTCGGTCCACTTTATCATGATCGTAACTTATGTTTTGCACCATATAATTATATACCGCCCGTACCTTCTCCCGGTCGGAGGATTTCCCCGCCACCAGCTGCGCCGCCTTTTGGACGGAAGGGTCCGAGGTGCTCCAGTTGATTTCCTGAATGGAGTTTAGGTATACAGTGTGTTTTTGTTGACTCTTTAAGGTCACTTCCTTACGGTGTACCTCCCGGTAGCTGTTGCCCTGGGTATTTTCCATGATCCGAACCAAATAGGTTCCGTCTCCCCGCTGAAGGGGATAGGTGGCAACGGCATCACCACTGCCCTTACCGTCATGAAGGTTATAGGCGGAGCGCTCTTCTCCCTTTTCCACCAACACCCGCAGGCGTTTTTCCGGAGCTTTGGGGTAAACCACGGTTACAGCCCCTTCATCATTATGGTAGATCCCGACCCGGTCCATACTATAGGAGGGCACATTGGGGGATCTGGGCGGTGTCGGAGCCACGGCTTCAATTTCTTCCGCCGGTTCGTCCCTATCCTTACTTTGGGAATCATCGCTGCCTTTATCCGAGGGCTCGTCCTTCGCCGGAGAAGATGTGGATACTGTAGCGGCTTCCTCGTCTTTGGTATCCTTGGCTTTCTTCCTTTGCTCCTGGTCCTTTTCTAGGTCCTTTTCT
>CAZTIJ010000002.1:1527-19798 GCA_964613365.1 uncultured Clostridiaceae bacterium
CTTTTCTTCCTCCCTATCCGAGGGGTTCTCTGCATCGCTGATGATATGCCAGTTTTCCCATAGCGTTTCCCGGGGAGGATGCTCCCTTTGGGCCTCCACGGTTGTTTCCTTGCTGTTTGCGAACATAAAGGAGGTCGTGGCCAGCATTACGGCTATCATCGTTACCATCATTATTTTTTTCAAAACCGACTCCTCCTTTGGCAGCTGGCTGCCTTCTCAGGCCCTATAGCTTTGCGTCCCAATATTCCTATTGGTTTGCCTTTATCAGTGAAAAGTATTCGGGTTTTCCCAACAAAAAAACCGGCCTTTCGGTAGCTGGCTGCCTTTTCGGGCCCTATAGCTTTGCGTCCCAAGGTTTCCCTTGGTTTGCCGTTATCGTGAACAGTTGTGCTTTTCACATATTTAATTAGCAAATAATCATTCTTATTGATCTTATGTAAATCAATTATATCATATCTCTCAAATTATGAAAGGGGGTTGAGAAAAAAAAATTTGATCTCACCTACTTTTTTCCACGTCTCTTAATAAATTGCCAATATCTGTTTTGTTTCATTATGGAAATTCCAGTATACTGATATAATGTATCCTAGGGTAAACCACGGAGGGAAAAGGGACCGACGGAACGGAAAGGATGATTGCCAATGGATTTATCGATGTACGAAAAGAAATGGACCCGGCGGATGCTCAACTACCTTTGGGTAGCCGTTGCCATGGCCATTGCTTCCCCCATCGTCAATATTTTCTTCACGGAATTTCAGCGCTCCTATTATCTGGTTTATCGAGTGGCCCTACCGGCAGGGATCGTGCTTTTTTTGATGCTTTCCGCCGAGCTGTTGGTGGCAAAGCTTGCCGCCTACAGGGACTACGTCATTATATTACATACCCTGTTGATCGCCGCAAGCCTGATGATGATCCATGATACCATTCCCATGATTCTGTTAAGTCTTTTTTTGCTGCCGATTTTCATGGCCACCATCACCTTTCACAAGGGAAAGATCACCTTTGCCCTGGGAATCAGTCTGCTGGCCTTCCTGGGATTTTTACGATGGTATCCCCCTTATGCCAATTTTAACAAGGTTATGGTGATTAATTTTGTTTTCCTCCTCTGCTCGGTTTATTATCTGAGTATCCAAATCACAAGCAAGGGAAAGGAGATTGTTGAAAAACTGGAGGCCTCCCTGGAGAACGAAAAAGACCTGTTTATGAAAAACGTGGTGATGGAAAAGATGGCGAAAATCGATTTGCCCACGGACCTGTACAATCACAAAACCTTCCACGAGTACCTCCATCCCCTATTGGATCAGCTGCAAAACCAACATTTTCCTCTTTACCTGGCCCTAATGGATTTAGACGACTTCAAGTCCGTAAACGACGCCTTCGGCCATTCCACCGGAGACCGGGTCATCCGACGGACAGCAACCCTGATTAAAGAACATCTGGGCAGCGATGATTTCGGTGCTCGTTACGGCGGAGAAGAGTTCGGAATCATCTTCACCGACAAGGAGGCGGCAGAAGTCCGTCAGGTGCTGGAAAGCCTGCGCCGTTCCATGGAAAACCACGGCTTTGAAGAAATGAAGGGCAAGTCGGTGACCCTGAGTATCGGCCTGGCCGAGGCGGTGCCCGGCGAGGACAAGGACGCTTTGTTTCAACGGGCGGATCAGTACCTTTACGAAGCAAAGCAACAGGGAAAGAACCGGATTGTCACCGGGGTTGCCTCCGGGACTTCCTGCCCTGCTGCTTCTCCCTCTACACCTTGTTCCGTAACATCAGCTCCTTAGGATGGGGGTTCAGGTAGCGCTGTTTTTTCAAATAGCTTTTATCGTACTTATTGATAAAATGATTCAACAGCGTCAGGGGCACAATCAGGGGTACCTGATGGTCATGGTACCGATCCACCAGTCCGAGTACCTCCTGCTTTTCCCAGGCGCTGATATCTTCCTTAAAATAACCCAGAATATGGTGCAGCACGTTGGTGTTTTTCTTCACCGTGGCATGGAAGGTCAGGCCCTCTAAAAACAGCTCTTCGAATTTCCCGAAAAGTTCCTCCCGGGGAAGGGTTCCCCCCTGGGCCGTGAGTTTCCCAAGGCTTCGGTAATGCTCCACACTGTGGGCCATCATCAACAGCTTCTCCCGGGTATGGAACTCCACCAGATCCCCCACCGAGGGCTCACCGGCTAAAAATTCCTTCCATCGGTGATGGGCGAATACCCGGACAATGAAATTCTCCCGCAGATGGGGGTCATTGAGCCTTCCCTCCTCCTCCACGGGGATGTTGGGAAAGTGCTTCACAAAGGCACCGGCGAATAGGCCGGAGCCTTTTTTTTCCGCCATTCCCTTATCGTTGTATACCTTTACCCGGTACAGTCCGGAGCTGGGGGAGTCCTTTTTAAAAATAAAGCCGTGGAGGTTCTCCTCCTCCAATTTTTCCAGTTTCATTCGGGTGTATTCCAGCATCCGCTCGGTATGGTCGATATGGGTTTTGTTGGTCACCAGCCGGGGATTTTCCACATCCCCCACCAAACGCATGGCTTCCCGGGGTGTGGGCAGGCCGCATTCCACCTCGGGACAGACGGGCACGTAATCAAAATACTCTCCCAAAACGTCCCGGACAAATCGGTCCAGCTTATGCTGTCCGTCGTAACGTACTTCTTGGCCAAGGAGACAGGTGCTTACCCCTACATTAATTTGTGTCATCATCATTTCCCTCCGTTTTTTCAATATGGTAAATCGCTTTCTCAAAGCATTCAATCAAGTCCCTACCGTCTTTACAGCTCTTTCCCTCTTTGATAAACTCTTTTCCCGTGAGGATCAGAACCCGTTCCACTTTCACCCGCTTTTCAAGGTCCCGGATGCTTTCAATATCCTCCACCTTGGCGTCCCCCACAATCCGTCGGATAATTTCCAGTCCCGCCATGGCCATGGTCTCGGAGAGGATCCGGTCCAGATACCACTCCCGGTATTCCTCCTTTCGGTATAGGGCATCCTTTACCCGATGACTGTAAAGCTTTCGCCATTTATGCACAAAACGGTCGATGACCGCCACAATGGTCTGCTCCAGCCACACCAGAAAATCCATCTCCCGGGTGAGATTTTTCTCCTCCTCCAGATTCACCAGACGATGGTAGGCCATGGGGAAGAACAAATTCCCCAGAAAGTTTCCCAGGTCATAGGCCACGGGGCCGTAAAAAGCGAACTCCGCATCCAGGATTCGGGTGGATTCCTCGGTGACAAAGATGGACCCCGTATGGAGGTCTCCGTGAATCAACGCCTCCCCCCGGTTCATGAAAATTTCCTTAAGCTTTGCCGCTTCCAAATGAAGGTCCCCATCCCGGTAAAGCTCCCGTTCCACAAAGTCCATGTTTTCGGGAAGCACCACGTTTCGCCCCTTATCATCCGTAAAGGGCTCGGTAAATACCAGGTTTTCGGTGATCTCACACATATCGGGGTTTACGAACTCTTTTTGACTTTTCTTCTTCTCCTTGGGATCCATCACAAGATCCGAGGTGAGCAGGGTGTTTCGAACGATAAAAGTGGTGATGTCCTCCGACAGTTGAGGATAAACCTTTGCTCCCAGCAGACCCTTTCGAAGATTTTCATGGTCGTAAAGATCCTCCATGGCAATCAGAGACATGAGGGGGTCAAACTGATAGACCCGGGGGGAAAGACCAATGCTTCGTTTGTCATAACCCATTAAGGCCTTGGCCTCAATCTCCGTTCGCCGTATATCCAGGGGTCTTCCCGATGATCTCAGCAGGCTGTCCCCCTGTTTTAAAATGATGGATTTCTTGTTTTCTCCCTCCTGATACACTCGAAATACATAGTTGATGTTGCCGTCGCCGATTTCCTCCCCCCGCAGCTTTGCATCCTTCGGGAAAAAATCCAGCACTTCCCGGGTATAGTTCACCGCTTCCTCCGGGGTCAATCGAAAATGCTGATCGTACTTATTCTTCGTCGTCTTGGGCATATGGACTCCACCTTCTTTCCGGATTACTGTTTCCCTTCCTTGAAATCAGCCCTTAGTAATAGGCCGCCTTCCCTTCGTTAAAATAGTCTTTGACGTTGTAGGGGGTATAGATTCCCCGGTCGGTTACCACCGCCGATACGAATTCCGGCGGGGTGATGTCGAAGGCGGGGTAGTAGCCCTTAACCCCCTCCAGGGTGGTTTTGATCCCCTGAAACTCCAAAACCTCTTTGGGATTTCGCTGTTCAATGACCAAATCCTCTTGGGAGGTCTTTCCCTGATCGGGAATCCCCGTGACATAGTAGGGAATCCCGAAATGCTTTGCCACAATCGCCATTTGCATGGTGCCCACCTTGTTGACCACATGTCCGTCCAGAACAATGGCATCCGCCGCCGACGTAAAGACGTCGATGTTTTTTTCCTTCATGGTCACCCCCACCATATTGTCGCTGATCACCGTGACGGGATAACCCTGATCCCGGATGACGCTGGCGGTGAGTCGGGCCCCCTGAAGGTAGGGCCGTGTTTCCGGACAGTAAAACTCCAGATTCAGCCCCCGGCGCTTGGCTACCCGAAGCATCATTCCCACAATGGTCTCGCCGAAGCACTGGGTCATCACTTTACCTTTATCGGGAAAAAGGTTCACCAAATACTCCGCCACCTCTTCCATTTTTTCGTATCTTCGATTCAGGGCCTCCAGGGTATGATTGAAAATCATCTCGTCGGGAGCCCCGCCCCAGCGAAAGCCTTCCTTTGCGGCGTCGATGCAGCCCCGCACCACCAATTCCATACGATTGGCCGTGGTGGGTCGGGCGTTGGCCAGGGTTCTCCCCGCCTCTTCCAGTTTCTCCAGCTGTTTTTCCATGGGCTCGTGTTCCACTTCCTTGGCCGCCAGGGCCATGCCCATGCCGGCGGCGGTAAAGGGCCCCGCCGACTGGGTTACCATATCGGCGATGGCCCGGGCCACCTCCTGATGGGTATTGCATACTTCATAGCGGACCTTCCCCGGATAGACCCTTCGGTCCAAAATTTTCACCTGTCCTTTTTCGTACCAGGCCACGTTTTCATACTGCAGCATGAAGGCCAAATCCCGATCTTTTCGAATCATAATTTTTCCTCCCCTCCCTGACCGTAACTGCCGAAACGCCAAACCATCTTTTCCATTTCTTCGTCGGAGAGCATTCTGGGCTCTCCCAGGGTTTTGGTGCGGTAGTAAATCTCCGCGCAAAATTCAATTTCCTCGGCCTTGGAAAAGGCGCTGTCCAAGGTGTTGCCTCCGGTTAACAAACCGTGATTGGAAAGGAGCACGGCAAAGCGCTCTTTCATGGTTTCATAGGCGTACTCCGCCAGCTCTTCGGTGCCGAAGGTGGCGTAGGGGGCCACGGGAATATTGTTTCCCCCTCCCACGGCAACGAGATAATGCATGGCGGGGATCTCCCAGCCTAAAGTGGCCAGGGTCGTGGCGTAAACCGAGTGCACATGGACCACCGCCCGGATGTCCGTCCGTTTTTGGTAAAACCTCCGGTGCATGCCGTACTCACTGGAGGGCTTATGATCCCCCTCCACCACCTTTCCCTGAAGGTCCATCACCAAAATATCCTCCGGTTTCAAAGAAAAATAGTCCATCCCGCTGGGGGTGATGACCATCCTTTCATCCTTGGGAATATATATACTGATATTGCCTCCGGTACCCTTGGTCAGCCCCGAGGTAATTAGCTTTCTTCCGTACTCCACCACCTGTTTACGTTCCTGTTCATATTTCATTTTATCCCTCCATTACATAATGACCGCGGACGAATGTTCTGTCATCTTCTGCGTTTCCGTCCCTTTTCATACTATACCCCGGTGTGGATGGTTTCAACAAAAAAAAAGACCGAAGACCCGTAAGTCTTCGACCCTTTTCTCCATCCTTCTCTACGGTTTTCCTTTTCACCGGCTACATAGCGGTTCATGGTCCTTCTTCCCATAATTACTGGGTTTTTTCGATCTCGTCCAGGAAGGTGTCCAGGGGCTGGTTCCCCACAAATTCGTACTGATCATTAATGACCACCTTCGGCACACTGGATACATTGAATTTATTGGAAATTTCTCCGAAGGTCTGGGCTTCGATCATTTCCCCTTCAATATGGGGATTTTCCAGCGCTAGTTTATGGGCTTTTTCCACCGCACCGGGGCAATGGGGGCAACCCAAAGTTACAAAGACCTTGATGTTTACGGGCTTGGTCACTTTTTTCAGCCGTTCCTGATAGGACTCCGGTAGGTCGTCGGCGCTTCCCGATACTTCCATGATCCCTTTGATAAAGGAGTTGACCTCATGACCTGCAGGGATTCCGTTAAACTTCACCCCCCGGTGTTTTTTCTCCCCGTCCAACAGCACAATGCTGGGGGTCAAGGTCACGCCGTATTCCTTGGCCTTCTCCTGATGGGTATCCAGGTCATAGCTTTCCAAATGGATTTTTTCCGACAGGGCCTCGACCTCCTGCATAAAATCTTCGGTTTCCTTGCAGGTTTCGCAGGGCTCCGCCTTGGTGAATACCGCCAGGGTTACGTCCTCTTTCATCCCTTGGAAAAAACCGGTCAACTGTTCTCGAATTTCATCGTTCAATAATGCCATGTGAAACATCTCCTTTGTTTTTTTTGTGCTTTCTTCCTACTTTGCCACCACTTGTTGAGGGGCTTCAACTTTGGCCCGGGTGTTTAAATAGTCGTTTACCGCTAAGGCTGCCTTCGCCCCGTCTCCCGCCGATGTGATGATCTGTTTATAGGGAATCGTGGTAATGTCCCCCGCGGCAAATACACCTTCCACGCTGGTTCTGCCGTAGGCATCCACCACGATCTCCCGGCGGTCGTTGATCTTTACATGATCTTGGAAAGCATCGCTGTTGGGCAGGTATCCGATTTCCACAAAGATCCCGTTGGTGTTTAACACCCGACGTTCTCCCGTTTTTTTATCCAACAGGCGAATTCCCGTTACCATGGCCTCTCCAAGGATTTCTTCCATCTGGGTTTCCAAATGGATATGGATGTTGTCGTAGTGCTTCAGTTGATCCACCAGCACCTGGTCCGCTCGGAACTGACTTCGATGAACCAGGTCCACCCGGGCGGCGATTTTTGCCAGGTCGATGGCGGATTCCACGGCGGTGTTGCCGCCGCCGGCAATGACCACGTCCAGCCCTTCAAAGAAGGGGCCGTCGCAGATGGCGCAGTAGGCCACCCCTTTTCCTGAAAATTCCTTTTCTCCCGGAATCCCCAGTTTTCTCGGCTTCGATCCCGTTGCCAACACCAGGCTTCGGGCTTGATAGACCTCTTTGTTTTGCAGATGCACTTTATGAATGCCCTCTTCCTTGGAGAGCTTTTCCACCCGCACCTCTTTTTTAATGGGTACTTTCAGGTTTTGTACATGGCCAATGAATTTATTCACAAGACCTTCCCCGGTCATACTCTCATAGCCTAAATAATTCTCCACGGTGGAGGTGTCCATGACCTGACCTCCCAATCTTTCGGTGATGATCCCCACCTTCAGTCCCTTTCTTTTTGCATAAAGGGCGGTATTCAACCCCGCGGGGCCTCCTCCGATCACCAAGGTGTCGTATAGGACTTCTTCTTTCAGTTGTACCTTTGGTTCCTCTTTCATATCCAAATTCAGTTCCATTTGTGATGGCCTCCTTAAAATTGATCCTTGCCCTCTTCCCTTTTTAACACTTTGCACACACTGGATTCACTCAGTCCTCCGAAAAGTTGACCCAGCTCCCTTAGGGAAAGGGTGGTTTTTTTTCGAAATTCCCATATCTTTTGGTTTCGGAGCCTTTTGTCCTTGAAAAATTCCTTCTCCTTCAGGTTTCGGGACTTCATTTCCCTGTAAAGCTCCTTTTTCGCCTCTTCATAGGATTCAATGCATCCCCGACAGTCTCCCTCCCGTCGAAAGGTCCCCTGACAATGAAGCAGTACTTTCAAGTCCTCCGCATCCACCAAGGTGGATTCCCGTAATTTCTCCTCGTTGTAGAAGCAGTAACTGTTGTATCGGTCCGGCGCTGCCCTTCCCTCTTGATGAATGGTCTCGAAGATGTTTTTTACCTCTTCATGGCGGGAAAGCAGCCTGCTGTAATACCGGTCCCTAAACAGGGGCTCCGAGGCTTTTCGGTACAGGGCGTAGGAGATATTCATGCTTTTCATCACCTGGGAGATATCCGATCCGTTAGCGTCGATCATCAAATGATAGGCCTCCCCCACCTTGATACAGTAGGCGTAGACCTTGAATCCAAAACGCTGTTTCTTATCCTCCAAAATTCCCAGGAAAGCCTGCCGGTCCTTTTCATTCCGAAACAAAGGCTCGGATTTCGATCCCTGCTGGCGAATATAGTATATTCCGTATTGATCTTTCTCCCTGGACTGTCTCGGCATTCGATCCTCCCCCCTCTTCCTTAACTATGATTCATATTATACACCCTTTTATATAAAATTCAAGTACCGTCCCCTAAGTTTTTATATTCTGACAATTTTTTTCATTGATACCCGAAGGTCCGGAGACAAAAACGAAAAAAAGACCCCGAAAAATACGGGATCTTTGTTGAAAAGAATACGGGGTCTTTGTTCGGGATCTTTGTTGACGACGGGAAATCACCCTTGTCCTTCTTTGCCCTTTTTCAACACCAGGCCTTTGACCATTTCCACCTCTTCGATGTTTAGAAAGAACAAAACCCCAAGGTACAGTCCGGCGCCCGCAAAAACCGCCATGAAAAGCACCAAGGGCTCCGGCAGTTGTCCCTGGTAGGCCCCGGCGCCAAAAAACCAGCCGGTACCGAAGACCCCGGCAAACCCCAGGACTCCCCCGGCCATAACAAGGGCGGCGGCCACGGCTTTCCCGGCACAAAGAACCATGCTTTTCCCTCCGGAAAAAGACATTTTCTTTTGTAGCTCCGTTAACAGCAGATAGGCCCCCAAAAGGGAGGCGATGCTTGTGCCCAGGGCCAGGCCTCCGTGGCCGAAGAAAGGGACGAAAAGGAGGTTCAGGGCAATGTTTAGGGACACCACGTACACTCCGTTTTCCATAGGGGTTTTGGTATCCTCCAGGGAATAAAAGCCCCGGATCATCATCTCCCGAAGGCCGATGCCCACAAAGCCCAGGGCATAAAATCCCAGGGCATAGGCGGTCATCCCCGTGGACCAGGGATCAAACTCCCCCCGCTGAAACAGCACCCGGATCACGGGCTCCCCCAACAGCAAAGTGCCCGCCGCCAAGGGAATGGTCAAAAGCAGCATCACGTTCATGGCCTTTAACAGCATCCCGTTGAAATTCCCGGGATTTTTCACATCCCCCTCCTTAACCAACATCGGATAGATAATGGTGACAATGGACAAAATAAACACGCCGTAGACCAGGGCCTTGACCTTTTCCGCATAACTGAGGGCCGAGACGCTCCCGGAAACCAGGCCCGAGGCCAGGGCCCGGTCCACCACCACGTTGAACTTGCTGACCATGGTTCCCAGAATCACGGGACCCACAAAGCGAAAGGTGGTTCGTACATTGGAATCCCTCAGGGCTTCCCCCACACCGGTTTTGGGATCATAGCGCCAACCGATCTTCCGGCTGAAACCCATGGTCAACAGCCACTGCAAAACATTGGCCAGTACGGCGGTAATCATCAGGGCCGTCAGCCCGTATTGATCCCCCATAAATATCAAAAAGATGAAATAGGGGATGTTAAAGGGGATGCCCATCAGGGCCGGAAAGGCGAAACGCTCCTTGCTGTGGATATAGCCGTTAAACACATCGGTCAAGACCACGGCCACCATGCCGGGAAGGCCGATCCGAACCAGACGAAGGGTAAAATCAAAGGTCTCCCTTTCAAAGCCTCCGGCAAACAGATTCACCAAAACCGGGGCCCCCAGATAAAACACCGCCGCGAGCCCCAATGATCCCAGAAAAATCAGAAGACTGAATCGGCTGAGATACCGGTTTTCCTCCCGCTCCCCCTGATCCCGGCGGATCCCGGTGAAGATGGGAATCATGCTTTGTCTCAGGGCCAGGGCGATGATGGTGATCAACACGCCGTTAATGGTCAGGGCCATAAAAAAGGCATCGGTGTCTCCTCCCAGACCGTAGCGAAATCCGATCAGCATCTCCCGTAAAAATCCCATGACCTTGCTGAGGCCGGTAAGGACCATGACCAACACCGCTGATTTCGTTGCTTTTTCCAGTCGACTCCCTGTCATATCCCCAGCTCCTATTCCTGTCCTTCGATGGCATCCTTTAATTCGTTTAAGTATACCCAGCGCTCCATTTTTTCTTCCAGGGCCTGTTCCTTCGCCTCTTTTTCCTCCAGCAGTTCCTGAAGCTTTTGAAAGTCCTCGGCGGCCCTTTCGATGTTCTTTTCAATGGCTTCCAGTTCCTCTTCGATGGCGGCGATATCCTGATCGATGGTTTCAAACTCCAGCTTTTCCCTATAGGAGAACTTCCGTTGATGGCTTTTCCCCGAAGGGTTGACGGCTTTGTCCTCTTTTTTGACCCTGGGGGTTTCGGCGTTTCTACGGGCTTTCGGAGCCTTCCCCAGAATGGACCCTTTTAGGCCCTTTGCCTTTCGCTCCAGATAATTGCTATAGTTTCCCGGATGTTGATGGATGTTATAGGCTTCAAAGGAGAAGATTTTATCCACGGTGCGATCCAAAAAGTAACGGTCATGGGACACGGTAATCACCGCCCCGGGGAACTCTTCCAAGTAGTCCTCCAGCACACTCAGGGTTTTGATATCCAAATCGTTGGTAGGCTCATCGAGAAACAGAACATTGGGGGCCTCCATTAAAATACCCAGAAGATACAGCCTTCTTTTCTCTCCCCCGGATAGCTTTCGGATCAGGGTCCACTGGGCGTCGGGGGAAAAGAGAAATCGTTCCAGCATCTGGGATGCGGTGATTTTTTTTCCCTCCCTGGTGGAAATGTATTCCCGTTCCCGGCGGATATAGTCAATGACCCGAAGATCCTCGGGCAGGGGATCCATCTCCTGGGCGTAAAATCCGATGTTCACCGTCTCTCCGATCTCCAGTTTCCCTTGAAAATCCTTGATGTTCCCGCTAAGGATATTGATCAGGGTGGTTTTCCCGCTGCCGTTTTCCCCGATGATACCGATACGGTCCTTAGGGAGTACGGTATAGGAGAAGTCCTTGATCAGCGCCGTCTCTTGGGAGGCATCGGCAAAACTTTTGGAGATGTTTTCCCCTTCAATTACTTTTTTCCCCAGGCGGGTGGAACCCACGGAGATCTCCATCTCCCCGGAGGCCGTCCCCTCCTTTTCCTCTTTGAGCTTCTCAAAGCGCTGTATTCTCGCCTTTTGTTTTGTTCCCCGGCCCTGAACCCCGGCCCGGATCCATTCCAGTTCGCTTTTATAAAGACTTTTCTTCTTTTCCAGCTCCCGGGCATGGTTCTCCTCCCTGGCGGATTTTTCCTCGAGATACCGGGTGTAATTTCCTTCATAGCTGTAGAGGTTTCCATCTTCCACCTCCAGGATCCGGTTGGCGATCCGGTCCAGAAAATACCGGTCATGGGTAACCATCACCAGGGTGGTTTGCTTTTCCTTTAAATAGGCCTCCAGCCAGTCGATGATTTCATTGTCCAGATGGTTGGTGGGCTCATCGAGAATCAGCATCTCCGAAGGCTGAATCAGTGCCGAGGCCAGAGCGATGCGTTTTCGCTGGCCCCCGGAGAGATCCCCTACCCGTTGGCTGAAATCCCGGATCCCCAATCGGGTAAGGATCCCTTTGGCTTCCTTTTCCAGGTCCCAGGCCTTCTCGTCCTCGATTTTTCCGCTGAGCTCGATGATCTTCTCCGTGGAAGGCGCTTCCTTATCCATCTCTTGTTGGTAACGATAGAGCAGCTGAATCTTCGGGTCCTCTCCGTAAAAGACCTGCTCCAATACCCGGTGCTCTTCTTTGAACTCCGGGTTTTGAGGGAGGTAATGGGAGCGAATATTTCCCCGCTGAATCACCTCTCCCCCGTCGGGAACCTCTTTTTTGGCAATGATCCGTAGGAGGGTGGTTTTTCCCGCTCCGTTGACACCGATGATTCCGATTTTATCCCCCTGTTGGATCCCCAGATTCACGGAGTCCAGCAGCACTCTTTCCGTATAGCTTTTTTTGATGTTTTCCAAACTCATGACATTCATGTTATCAACCTCGACTTTTCCTAAATAATATACCAAAGATGCAATCTTCATTCATTGTACCATAAATTTTAAAAAAAATTTCATTCGACATTATCATGACACATTTCCCTGATAGTATTAGAACCATAATAAGTCACTGACCCAATAGCTGTCATCACTTATTCCCTTTTGAGAAATAAAGGCAAAATATTTAAAGGAGGTATGCATCTATGAATTTGAAAAAATTACTAGCAGCAGGAATCCTCAGTTTAGCCTTAGTCGGTTTTGTGGGATGCGGAGAGGTTGAAGACGTCGACCCTGAAGAAATGCCCGAAGAAGAAGTTCCGGCAGACGATGAAGGGGTAGATGATTAAACACGGCTAACAGCGATTTATTAAAATGGACAAACTGTAACTTTTTCTTTACTTTCATTCTCCTTAATGAAATAAAAGTTGAAAGGCCCCGGAGTTCTCCCCTCCGGGGTTTTTCATTTCCCCTTCGGAAGTATTCCCATCTTCGCAATTTTCAGTTCCCGAAATGTTTTTAACTTTTTGACACTTCAGTGACATATATTGATGGTAAGGTTTTCCTAAGATCCATTAAAACTCAATTACAAACAAAGGAGGAATCCGAAAATGAAACTTCATATCAAAAAAATGATTTTTGCCGGTGTTCTCAGTTTAGCTTTGTTAGGATTCGTAGGCTGTGAGAGTGAAAACGACATCGATCCCGATGATGCCTTCAACGGCGATCCCATCGAAGAAGAGGAAGAAGAGTTTGACGATTAAGTCCTCCCGATTCTAAACCATAGATCCACCAGAAAAAAGACCCAAACAGAAAAAGACCCAAAGAAGATGAAGCCCTTGGAAAAACCGGGGCTTCATCTTTTTTTCCCTCTGTTGGAAGCCCCACCGGTAAGGGACTTAATTCTTCGGCGCCTCCACGACGATGTGGGCCCCCATTAAAAAGCCTTGTCCCCGGGGATCCCCCGGCTCCTTTTCCTTTTCATAGGGACGAATCACCATCTCCCCTTCGTACTCCCCTAAATTGTATCGATCCACCCGGGAACGGGCCTGAATTTCCTTTTTTCTGGCTTCCTTCCCTTCCTGGGTCAGGGACAGAATACCGATATCCCCCCCGTGGGCATCCATAATGTGTTTGCTGATGGTCAGGCCGAGGCCGAAGCCCGTGGTTCTTTTTCGACTTTTATCCCCTTTATAAAACCGCTCATAGACAAAGGGAACCTCTTCGGGACGAATCCCCGGTCCGCTGTCGATCACTTCGATGGCGAAACGGTCCCCCCGGTCCATGAGCTCCACCCGAATCGCCCCTTCCCGGGGGGTAAAACGAATGGCATTGTTCAACACATTGATCAGCACCTGCTTCATGCGAATCCGGTCCACATAACCGTGGACCTCGGGCTGAAGCTCTTCGATCAGCTGAATGCTTTTCCGGTCGATCTCAAAATGGAGCTGCATCAGCACTTCCTTGACCAACTTCTCCAAATTGACCCATTCCTTATTGAGATGGGAAACCTTTTTCTCAAAACTGGACAGCTCCAACAGTTCATTGGTCAGCTTGCCCAGGCGCTTGGTTTCATCCAGGGCCACCCCCAGGTACTGATCGGCATCCTCCTTTTCGATTACGCCGTCCAGGATCCCCTGAATGAAGTTTTGCACCGTGGTGATGGGGGTTTTCAATTCATGGGACACATTGGCAATCAAATCCTTCCGGATCTCTTCTAAGTTTCGGATTTTATAGGCCATGGAGTTCAGGGAAATGGCCAGATCGCTGACTTCATCGTTTCCCTTCACCGTAAGCCGGTGCCCGTACTCCCCTTCGGAAATTCTCTGGGCCACATTGCGCATCTCCACCAAGGGGCGGGTAAAGCGTTTCGAGAAAAAAAACAATAGCAAAGTTACCGGTATGGTAATCCCCAGGAAGCTGAGCATGATGATCCGGTTGATCTGTTGGGTTAAGAGCTGCACATTGGCGATGGGACTGTAGATCAGAATCTCTCCGAACCGCTGGCCTTCTTCGATGAGGGGTACGGCCACCGTAAGCATCTGGACATACTCCTCCTCTTCCTCCCCCTCAAACTGGGCGGTGAAGTACTGGCGTACGGGATTTTCCAAGGAAGGGGTGGGGCGATTGGACTGAATCGGCAGTCTGCCGATGTTGCCGATGGCCACCACATCCGTGGCTTCATCAAAAACAATGGATACGTTCACATTTTCCGCCTGCTGCATCACATTCAAGGTCTCCATAAAATGATCCACGGTGATCACACCGTTTTCCAACTGATCGTACATCCGGCTTACCCGTAAGGCCTCCCGTTCCAGCACGTTTCTTCGCTGCTCAAAAATCTGTTGCTGCATAAACTGACTGGTGATATAGGCGATCACGAATAAACTGACAATCAGAATCAAAAAATAGGTCACCATCATCTTTTGAAAGATGGATTTTCGAAATCCGTTTTCCGTCCAAAACTTCTGTTGAATTTTTTCAACGGTTCTTTCCATTACCTGCCTCACTGTTTGTTCACCTCAAATTTATATCCCACACCCCATACCGTAGCAATATTCCAGGATGCCTCCTCCTTGGGGGTTAACCGCTGGCGCAGCCGTTTGATATACAGATCCACCACCCGGTCCTCCCCTTCAAAGTCCCAGCCCCAGATGTTTTCAATCAACTCCGTCCGGGAAAAAACCCGGTTGGGGTACTCCATTAAATATTTCAACAGCTGGGCCTCTCTTCGGGGAATGTCCATGGGTTCTCCGTCCAGGGTCACCTCAAAGGCTTCTTTGTTGAAGATCAACGTGTCGTAGGCCAGACGCTGTTCCCCGTCCCCTTTGTTCTCTTCCCGGTCCAACTTTCTTCTTCTAAGGTTTGCCCCTACCCGGGCCATCAGTTCCCGCACGTCAAAGGGTTTGGGAAGGTAGTCATCGGCACCGATATCCAGGCCTTTGATTTTTTCATCCTGTTCTCCCTTTGCGGTCAGCATGATAATGGGAACGTTGCTGGTTTCCCGTATTTTTCGACAAACTTCATACCCGTCCATACCGGGAAGCATCAGGTCCAGTACAATCAGGTCATAGGCCTGTTTTAAAAAGTTATCATAGCCCGCCTTTCCGTCCTCCTCCTTATCCACTTCATAGCCTTCCTTTTTCAGATAAAGACTGACAATCTCCGAAATATTTGGGTCGTCCTCCACAATCAGAATCCGTTTTTTCTCCATTGGTTCCCTCCCGTTCCCATGGTTTTTTATCCCCGGCGGGGAATTTCTCCGTTTCTTCGAGTATTATACTGTATTATAGGAATAAATTATGTCACTAGTATATCATATCTTTCGAGAACGGGGCTATAGGACACCACCGATACAACAAAAGCGCCGACTTTCTTCGCCGACGCTTCGGTATCCTTTCTTCGGGGTTAGGCCCCTTCGTTTTCGTAGAACCACCGATGGCTGAAATCTCTGAGTTCATGGTCCCAAATCATTTCCAGATAGGGGAACCAGACAAAATAGGTGCCGTCGCCGTCCTCACCGATGGGGTCCTCCTCAATGCGGTTGTCCTGGTACTGCTCAGGAAAGGCCTCCAAACCATGATCTTCATAGATCAGATAGGCATTGATATCCTTCTCGTAGAAATCCGACATCTCCCGAATGATGTATCCGTACAGGGTTCTCAAATCTTCCCGGTAGCCGTCCCGGATCAGGCTGCGAAGTTTTTTGGAGTTCTCCTTGTCCACATAATACCGGAGATTCAGCTCGCCTTCCTTGCTTCCTCGGCTGATTTCGATGTTTTCAAATTCCACTACCCGATCCCCCGCTTGGAATTGATTGTGATCCTTCATCAGATAGGCTTCGTAATCCCCAAAGCCTGTGTTTTCGGATTTGGTTGCGGTGATCTTTACCACTTCACTCTTCGGAGAGCGTATTCCCTCCACCACGGAACGTACCCGGTAGTAATAGGTCTGTCCCTCGGTAAGACCGGTGACTTTCAGAGAGTAGTCCTCGTCCCAGTATACCTTCAGCGGCTGTCCGTTTCGGTCATTGAACCTATGGAAGGGTCCCTCCTCCGACAGTGCTTCGTACACATGGTAATACTCTGCATCCTCCACGGGTTCCCAGCCGATTTTTGCTTCCCCTTGATGCTCCTCGGCAAAGACCCCGCCGGGGGCCTCCAGCTTTTCACTGAACTCGTCATAATTACGGACCCAACGCTCCGTACTGCTCCAAAGAGCTTTGATCTCCCCTTCGGTGATCCGCTTCTCGGGATGGAGTTTGTTTTCCTCTCTTCTTGGAAGAATCTCATAATAATCCATAAAAGCTACGGCTTCATAGGCCCAGTTTCCGATGCTTTCCACGTCTTGTGCAATGAGCTCGAACTCTCCGTCGGGATAGGGCCGGTCCAGGGCTCTGAGCGTTCGGTAAAAGATATAGGCCCCCTCTTGCCTTGTGATGTCCCGGTCCGGACTAAACTTACCGTCGTCCCCTTCGGGCACAATCCCCAGGTTGTAGGCCTTCAGCACCCAGGTGTTTTGGGTGTCTTCAAAGGTTTCCTCCCAGGCGGGGGTGGCTTCCTGTCCCGACAGCTGTTGATAAAACAGCACCGATAACTTCGCCAGTTCTCTTCTGGTCAGTTCCCCGTCGACATCCTGTAAAAAGGCATCGATGGTGTCGGAAAACCCTAATTCTCCCCAGACAATGGTTTCCTCTTCCTCCTTGTCCTTTTGGTTATCCCCTTGATTTTCATCATCTTTTTCGTCCTGTTCTTTTTCGTCCTGTTCCTGATCCTCGGACTCCCGGGAATCCTCCTTGGACTTTTCCTCTTCTGAAGAATCGGAACCCTCATCCCCTGTGTTTTCTTCGGAGTCCCTATCCTGTTGGTCTTCTTCGTCGGCTTCCTCCCGGTCTTGATCATCGGGCTCCATGGGTTCGTCGTCCCGTCCCCCTGATTCATCGGGATTTTTTGTTCCCCTGTGCTGCTCGCTGCCACCAATGGCCACGGGGCTCTCCGGCTCTTTTTCCCGGTCTCCCCAAAAATTCAACGCCGCCACCGGTACCATCAACAGTATTAGGATTGTGATCCCCGTCATCAACAGCTTTTTTTTCATAACCTCGCCCCCGTTTTTCCTAAATAACCCGTTTTCCTTCATAACCCTTTAGACGAATCTCTTGGCTCTTTGTTCCCTGAAATTCAAAATTCCTCCCCGGATTTTTTTATGCATCGATCTCAAGGCCCACGGGGCAATGATCGCTACCGTAAATCTCGGGATAAATCCTGCTGTCTTTCAAACGATCCTTTAGGGCATCGGATACAATGAAGTAATCGATTCTCCATCCGATGTTCCGATCCCTGGCTTGGCGCATATAGGACCACCAGGTGTAGGCCTCTTCCTTGTCGGGATAAAAATAGCGGAAGGTGTCCAGGAAGCCTTCTTCCAAAAGTTTTCCCATTTCTCCCCGTTCCTCCGGGGTAAAGCCGGCGTTCTTTTTGTTGTTTTTCGGATTTTTCAAGTCGATTTCCCTATGGGCAACGTTTAAGTCGCCGCAAAGGATCACCGGCTTCTCATCGTCCAAATGTTTCAGATACGCCCGAAAATCCTTCTCCCACTGCATACGGTAGGAAAGCCGGGTCAGTCCCCGCTGGGCGTTGGGTGTGTAGGCGGTGACAAAGAAAAATTCGTCGTACTCCAGGGTAATCACCCGCCCTTCGGTGTCATGTTCGTCGATGCCGATCCCGTATGTAACTTCCTTGGGAGCGTGTTTTGTGAATACTGCGGTTCCCGAGTACCCTTTCTTTTGTGCATAGTTCCAATACTGATGATAACCGGGAAGGTCCAGGTCAATCTGTCCCTCCTGAAGTTTTGTTTCCTGCAGGGCCACCATATCGGCGTCCAATTCTTCGAAGGACTCCATAAACCCTTTCTTTACCGCGGCTCGAAGGCCGTTGACATTCCATGAAATCAGTCGCATAGTTTCGCTCCTTCTCTGTGGGATATTTAGTGTCTTCTCTCAACATATATAATACCCTTTCTTCCTTCCTTCTAAAAGGCCTTTGGGGATTTAAGTCTTTGATTTAAGTCTTTGATTAATCCCTTTCCTTAATGGGTATAAATATTTTCAAGGTATTACCATAGAATAGTACATATTGCAAGTTACGTCAACCAT
>CAZTIJ010000002.1:19898-22871 GCA_964613365.1 uncultured Clostridiaceae bacterium
AATATTTTCAAGGTATTACCATAGAATAGTACATATTGCAAGTTACGTCAACCATTATCTTTTTTGCCTTTACCGGCTCTTTTTATTGCATTTCAAAGGATCAAGCCCTTTTCCCCATGGAATGGGGGATAAAAAATCAGTACCTAGTCCTAGAAGGAGGTTGAAACATGGAAAAAGAAGTTGTGATTATCGGAGGGGTGGCGGCGGGAATGAGCTGCGCCGCAAAGCTGCAGCGGGAAAACCCCAAGGCCCGCATCACGGTGTACGAAAAGGGGCCCCATATTTCCTACGGAGCCTGTGGCCTCCCCTATTACATCGGAGATTTGATCAAGGATCCCGAAAAACTGATTGTGCGTACCCCCGAGGATTTTGGGGAAAAATCCGTGGATGTCCACATTCACCACCAGGTCCTTAAGGTCGATCCCTCGAAGAAAACCCTTAAGGTCAAGGATTTAAAAGGGGATCAGACCTTTGAGAAATCCTATGACGTTTTGCTGATCGCCACCGGCGCCGCACCGGTTGCACCGAAATTTATGGAAGGGGCACCGAAAAACGTATTCACCCTCCGGGACATTCCCGACGGGGAAAAAATAAAAGAGGCCGCCCTAGAGCCCCAGGTAAAAAACATCGTGATCGTCGGCGGCGGCTACATCGGTCTGGAACTGGTGGAGTCTTTCCATTCCCTGGGGAAAAATGTTACCCTGATCAATCGTTCCGGAAAAATCTTGAAAACCTATGATGAGGAACTCCGGGAAGTGCTTTTTGACGAACTGGAGGAGAAAAACATCAATCTTTACCTCTCCGACAACGTGGAGGGTTTTATCAGCAACCCCGAGGGTTATGTGACCCATGTGAAAACCGACCAGAACACCTACGAAGCGGATCTTGTGGTGATGGCCATCGGCGTGGCCCCCTCCACGGATTTCCTTAAGAACACCGGGATCCATACCCTGAAAAACGGGGCGATCATCACCAATGGCCGAATGGAAACCAACCTTAAAGACGTCTACGCCGCCGGGGACTGTGCTTCGGTCAATCATAAACTGCTGGATCTGCCGGTGCATATTCCCCTGGCCACCCACGCCAGCAAACAGGGCCGGATTTTGGCGGAAATTCTCGCCGGTAAGGACAAAACCTTTCCCGGGGCCCTGGGCACCTCCGTGGTCAAGATTTTGGATCTGACCCTGGCCCAAACCGGCCTGAACGAAAAACAGGCACGGGAGTATGGCTTTAACTATCAGGCCAACTTTATCAAAGCCCCCCATCGGGCGGGCTATTATCCCGACAACAGTCCTGTCTATATCAAATACCTTTTCGACAAGGATACCAAGGTTTTGTTAGGGGCTCAACTGGCCGGTGTGAAGGGAGTGGCCCACCGGATCAACACCTTGGTGTTGGCCATTGACCGGGGCCTTACCCTGGAGGACATCCTGCTGTCGGATTTTGCCTATGCTCCCCCCTTCTCGGGAACCTGGGACGCCCTGCAAGTGGCGGCAAAGGCTTCCTTATAATTCCAATCATCCCATTTAAAAAGTGTACCAGGGGGTCTGACCCCCTGGTACACTTTTTGGTTCGTTAATTGGCGGTTTGTTTATAGGTGGGAACGATTTTTTCCATGTAGTCTTTGATTTCTCCGCCTTCCTTATCCAAGGTTTCCCAAAGAATTTCCAGTTCCCGTTGCAAAAACTTAAAGTCGGTGTACATCGGTTTTCCTACGAAAATCTTTTCGTGACAGGTATCCTCCAGGCCTTCTCCGTCCAGCAGCAACTCTTCATAGAGTTTCTCTCCGGGACGCAGGCCCACCACCTTGATTTCAATATCCACATCCGGCTCAAAGCCCGACAGTCGAATCAGGTTCCGGGCAAGGTCGACGATTTTCACCGGCTCACCCATGTCCAGCACGAAGATTTCTCCGCCCTTGGCCATGGAACCCGTCTGGATCACCAACTGCACCGCCTCGGGGATGGTCATAAAGTACCGGGTAACCTCTTCATGGGTTACGGTTACGGGGCCGCCCTTTTCAATCTGTTCTTTAAACAGAGGAATCACACTGCCGTTACTGCCCAGTACATTACCGAAGCGCACAGCGATAAACTCCGTATCGCTTTCTTTATCCAGGGCCTGAATCACCATTTCCGCCACCCGTTTCGACGCCCCCATGATGTTGGTGGGGTTAACGGCTTTATCGGTGGAGATCAGCACGAAGCGATCGCTCTGGTATTTGTCCGCACATTCCGCCACGTTTCTGGTGCCGAAGATGTTGTTCTTTACCGCCTCCTGGGGATTGTCCTCCATCAGGGGAACATGTTTATGGGCGGCGGCGTGAAAGACCACCTGGGGGCGATGGGCGGCAAAAATCTCATCCATCCGCTCCTTTTCCCGTACCGATGCAATAATGGTGAATAGATCCACATCGGGGTAGGTTCTTCGAATCTCATTTTGAATGGCATAGGCATTGTTCTCGTAATTATCCAGGATCAACAGTTTTTTCGGCTTAACCGCCGCAATCTGTCGACATAGCTCGGATCCGATGGATCCTCCGCCTCCGGTGACCAGTACCACCCGGTCTTTGATGTAGCCTTGAATGCCCTCCATATCCAGCTTCACAGGCTCCCGGCCCAAAAGGTCCTCGATCTTCACCTCTCGAATGGTTTGGATGGACACCTCTCCGTCGATGAGCTCCGACAGCCCCGGAACAATCTTGAGCTTGCACTTGGTCTTATTGCATTCCTCAATGACGCCCCGGATCTCCTGGCGCTGCATGGAGGGAATGGCGATAATAATCTCATCGATTCGGTATTTTTCCACGGCTTTTCTTATGGCGTACCGGTCTCCCACCACGGGAACACCGTTGATCCTTGCTCCGTACTTTTCATCATTGTCATCGATCACCGCCACGGGAATGCTGTTCAACTCTTTATGGTTTCTGAGTTCTTTGATCACCTGGGCTCCCGCTTCCCCGGCACCGATGAT
>CAZTIJ010000002.1:22971-31964 GCA_964613365.1 uncultured Clostridiaceae bacterium
GTCAGCTTTAGGGTTTCCCTAGAAGGTTGAACATATTCTTTTTATAGGCCTCCACCCCGGGCTGATCGAAGGGGTTTACTCCCAGGAGGTAACCGCTGATGCCGCAGGCTTTCATGAAGAAATAGACCATGTAGCCGAAATAATAGGCATCCAGCTTCGGAAGGGTCAGGATCATTCCGGGCACGTCCCCGTCGTAGTGGGCGGCTAAGGTGCCCTCTAGGGCCTTTTCGTTGATCTCTCCCAGGGTTTTTCCCGTAAGATAGTTCAGACCGTCCAGGTTCTTATGATCCTTTTCAATGGTGATTTCCGCTGCCTCTTCCTCCACCCGTAAAACCGTTTCAAAAAGGCTTCGCTCCCCCTGCTGAATGTATTGGCCCATGGAGTGAAGGTCCGTGGTGAAGTTCAAGGTGGCGGGGAAAATCCCCTTTCCCTCTTTCCCTTCGCTTTCTCCGAAGAGCTGTTTGAACCATTCCCCGAAATAGGTCAACCGGGGGTCGAAATTTGCCAGAACTTCGATTTTCTTTCCCTTTTCATAGAGGATGTTTCGGTACACAGCGTACTCGTAGCAAGGGTTTTTCTTCACGTCGGGCTCCAGTAGATGGGTATAGGCATCCTTGGCCCCCTTGAGGATTTCCTCCACATCTATTCCCGCTGCGGCCATGGGCAACGTTCCCACGGGACTCAGCACCGAATACCGGCCGCCGATATCATCGGGGACGACAAAGGTTTCATAGCCTTCCCTGTCCGCGAGCTCCTTCAGGGCCCCTTTTTCCTTATCCGTGGTGGCCACAATCCGCTTTGCCGCTTCCTTTTTTCCGTAGCGGTCTTCCATGTACTTTTTCAGGACCCGAAAGGCCACCGCCGGCTCCGTGGTGGTTCCCGACTTGGAGATGATATTCATGCTTACTTCCCCTTCTTCCAGGACCTGCAGCAGTTCTTCCAGGTACCCTCCGCTTAAGTGATGGCCGGCGAAATATACCCGGGGCCCCTTATGACGGAACTTGGCAAAGTCGTTGTAAAAGAAAGGGGTCAGCATTTCAATTCCCGCCTTGGCCCCCAGATAGGAGCCGCCGATCCCCACCACCAGGAAAATATCCGACTTTTCCCGAAGTCTTTTTGCGGTCCGTTGCACCCTTTTCAGTTCCTCTTCATCAAAATCCCGGGGCTGATTGACCCAGCCCACAAAATCATTTCCCGTTCCCGTTTCGTTATGAAGATCGTAATGGGCCTTTTCCACCGGATCTTCCCAGGAGGATAGGGCCTCCTCTCCAATGATGTTTTTCAAATATCCTGCATCCAACGTTATTTTCTTCATAGGTCACCTCGCTTATAAATTTTCCTCCACCCGTTGCCGGGTTCCGTCCATAATTTTTCCCAGGGCTCTGCGGCTTTCTTCCGAGGAAGCCTCCTTTACTCCGCCGTAGATCTTGAGCTTCGGCTCGGTGCCCGAAGGCCTTAACACCATCCAGGCATCATCCTCCAAAAAGAACTTGACCACATTGGCCTTTGGCAGTCCGGTATCATCGGCGGCGTAGTCCACGGTTTTCAGGACCTTTTTTCCTCCGATTTCCTGCATTCCTTCCCTTCGGAAGGTCTTCAGCACTTTTTGAATTTTTTCCAGCCCTTCTTTTCCCTCCAGCTTAATGGAGTGCAGGGCCTCCTGGTAATAACCGTACTCTTCGTAAAGCATTTCCAGAACGTCCCCCAGGCTTTTCCCCCGGGTTTTGTAGTAGGCGGCCATTTCCGTCAACAACAACGAGGCCACCACCGCATCCTTGTCCCTTACATAGGTTCCCGCCAAGTAGCCGTAGCTTTCTTCATAACCGAACAAATAGGTTTTTTCTCCGGTCTGTTCATAGTGTTTGATCCTCTCGCCGATGTATTTAAATCCGGTCAGGGTGTTTTCCGCGGCCACACCGAAGCTCTGGGCGATGTCCACACCCATTTCACTGGTAACGATGGTCTTGATCATCAGGGGATTTTCCGGAAGCTCCCCCTTTTCCTTTTTGGTCTTTAACAGATCATAAAGAATCAAGGCGCCGATCTGGTTTCCCGAGAGGAGCCGGGTTTCCCCGTCGCTGTTTCGTACCATGGCTCCCACCCGGTCACCGTCGGGATCCGTGGCGAAAATCAGGTCCGCATTTTTCTGCCCTCCCAGCTTCAGGGCCAGGGCAAAGGCTTCTTCGTCCTCGGGATTGGGGGATTTCACCGTGGGGAACTCCCCGTTGGGTGCCTGTTCTTCCGGGACGATATGAAGATTTTCCAGCCCCTGTTCTTCTAAAATCTCCTTCACCGGTCGGCCGGCGGTTCCGTGAAGGGGGGTGAACACCGCGGCGAAATCCCTGGCCTTTGGAAAAATTCCCCGGTGCACCGATTCCTGTTTCACCCGTTCTAAGTAGGCCCTATCCATTGTTTCCCCAAGATACTCCAGAACCCCCCGGGCAATCGCCTGGGATTCCTCCAGGATTTTGGTATATTCCAGGGTATTGATTTTTTCAATGGATTCGATGATTCCCTTGGCCCGCTCCGATGAAATCTGGGCTCCGTCCTCCCAGTACACCTTATACCCGTTGTATTCGGGAGGATTGTGGCTGGCGGTGATGACGATCCCCGAGATGCAGTTTTTTTCCCTCAGGGCAAAGGACAGCTCCGGGGTGGTGCGAAGCCCTTCAAACAAATAGGTTTTGATCCCCATGGCGGAAAGCACCAGGGCCGCCTCCCTGGCAAATTCCGGAGATTTTCGCCGACAGTCGTAGGCAATGGCTACTCCCCGCCGCCGGGCCTGTTCTCCCTGGCTTAAAATATACTGTCCGAGACCCTTGGTGGTCCTTCGTACGGTCAAGTTGTTCATGCGGTTCGGTCCCGCTCCGATGACGCCCCGAAGACCTGCGGTTCCAAATTCCAAAGAGGTGTAGAAGCGGTCCTCAATGGCCGCCTCCTGCCCCTGTATTTCCTGCAATTCTTCTTTCAGTTCCTGATCCACTAAATCGCTATCGAGCCAAGCCTGATACTGTTTTTTCACATGGTTTTCCATCTTCATTCCTCCCTTATGTTTCCTGCCGTTCTTTCCTTTGATCTATTTTTGATCTATTTTACGGTATTCCTTTATACCCTGAAACCCCGGCAACAAAACCGCCGGGATAAGGGAAAGGATAAACCCCAAGCTTCCAGCGGAGATATCCCGAATATCCTCAGTTATTCCAGGGCTTTCCAAAATTCATGGCTCAGCTCCAGGGCGACCCGGCTTCCCCCTCGACCTTCGGTGTTTTCAACCATGATCGTCAACAGCAGGTCTTCGGCTTCATAATCGAAGCTGACAAACCATCCCAGCAGTTCATCCCCCTCGGCCATGTAGTCGGATTTCAGTTCCGCCGTACCGGTTTTCCCTGCCAAACTTCGATTGTGGCCGGGGTTCTCCCGGTAAACGCTGCCGCTTTCCTCTTCCATTACGGAAATCAACGTATCCCGTACGATGGCGATGTGCTCCGGGGATCCGATGTTTTCCTGATAGATTTCCGGGCCGAATTCTTCGGATCCCGCTTGAGCCTCTCGATCCTCTTCTTCGTCGCGATCTTCTTCATCGTCCCTATCCTCTATAGCACCGGTGTCCTCTTCCCCTTCTTCTTCCAGGGGGTCCGCCTCCGGTTCTTCCTCCAGGGTCACGTCTTCAAGAAACAGCCGGGGCCTCAGCATATCCCCCTCATTTAAAAATATGGTGAACATGGCGGTCATATGCACCGGGGATACCTGAATCTGTCCCTGGCCGAATCCTGTGTCCGCCAATAGGGGTTCACTGTTGATCCCATCATTGGAAAGGGTGGAGACATACATGGGAAACTCAAAGGGCACTTCCCGGCCGAATCCCAGCAGCTCTCCGTAATCTTCCATGGCATCGGCCCCCAGGGCCAGGGCCTGTCTGGCGAAATAAATGTTGTCGGAATGAACCATTCCCCGGCGTAAATTCACATCGGTGACCCGGTCCGTCACCCGGGTTACCCGGTAGCCGCCCCACTGGCTGCTTTCCTGCCATTGAAGGCCTTCGATTTCCAGGGATTCTTCCGGATCCAGGGTGCCTTCCTCCAGACCCATTACCGCGGTAAATGCTTTAAAGATGGACCCGGGGGCATAGCGGTTCTGAAAGCGGCGGCTAAAGAGCTCCCCCACCTCTTCCATTTCCGCCGCCCGGGGATCGGGAAGTCCCAGGGTTCGAAGATTCGGGTCAAAGGCGGGCTCACTGCTAAGGGCCAGCACCTCTCCGGTTTTGGGGTCCATCAGCACCCCGGCTCCCTTTTCCCCTTTCAGGGTCGTGGCCAGGGTTTCCTGGAGATTCAAATCGATGGTCAGATGGATATCCTGCCCCTTTTCAGCGTCGGTCTCTGCAATCACCCGTTCATTTTCTCCTTCTTCATCGGTGACGGTGATCCGAACCCCGGGACTTCCCCGTAGGACTTCTTCATAGGCCAGTTCCAGGCCGTTTTTCCCGATCACCGAGGTGCCGGAGTAACCTTCCCCTTCCCGGTTTTCCAACTCCTCGGCGGTGATGGGCCCCACGTGGCCGATCAGGTGGCCGGTGTGCTCACCGCCGCCGTATTCTCGGCCGTCGATTTCCGACAGCAGCACCCCGGGAATTTCCAAAAGCTCGGGAATCCGGGGATCTTCGGTGCTGATCCGCTGAACCGGTGCCGCCCAGTCGGGACGGTTAGGGTATTGGTTGGCCAAGGAGTCCACCCGGTCCCGGGAAAGACCCAGAACGGAAGCGAAGGCATCCACAGTGCCCTCCAAATCCTCGGTGGAGTCCGGCACAATGGAGGCCTGATAGACCCGGCCGTTTACCGCCAAGCCCCGACCCTGCCGGTCAAAAATCTCTCCCCGTTCCGGCGCTTCCATGAAAACCCCGATCTGATCTTCGGGAGCTTCCATGCCCTTTAGCAAATGGGTCGGTTCCCAAAGCACCTCCCAGGGGTTATCCCGGTCCTCACCGGTAGCCTCCTGTTCATCCATTTCCATGTTTTTTATCAGTTGCACCTCCGTGGTGTAGCCAATGTCCCCCGCCATGGAAGGCATTTGGACCTGTACCTCGTAGGTCACCTCTTCCAGCTCTTCGAGATCCATCTCTTCCCCGTCAAACTCCAGGGCTTCATACTCCAAATGTACGTCTTCGATTTGTAGATCACTGTACACCTTTTCGTAGCGCTCTGAAAAATCCCATTCCTGTTCGTCAATCCGCTCCCGGGACTCCTCTTCCAGAAATGAGAGCATCCCCTGGTAATCCCCCTGTTCCCAGTGCTCCAGGTAACCCTTTAGCGGGTCCTCAGGACTTAAGGGTTCCTCCTCGGAACAACCGGATAAAACCAGTGCGACAAAAATCATTCCCAATAACCACATTTTCTTCATTTTCCCACTCCCTTATAACATAATTTCCCTCTTTATTATACCATCATTTTATCCATTTTGCAGAATCCTCTGGCATCTACGGCCTATTTTTCCATTTTTCCCTTCCCCAATTCTAAAATACCTGCTAAAATAAGAGAGGCCGTGGCCCGACGGGTCCGGCGACAGACCGAAGAAACCAAACCTACAAAAACAAAGGAGCCAATAAAATGTCTTTTCACCTATGGAAAAAAACCGTTGTCTTAGCTTTGTCCGCTACCCTGATGCTCACCGCCGCCACAGGGGTCCATGCCGACCCGGGGGATGAAGTAGAGGAAGGGGAATCGGCGGAAACCGAAGAAGTGGCGATCCTCGATGAAGAGGGTTTTCCCATAATCCAAGGAGAGATGGGAATTACCATCGATGTAAAAACGGGAGAGATTCTCTATGCCAAAAATATTGACCAAGAGGCTTACCCCGCCAGTACCAGCAAGATCATCACCGGACTTCTGCTGGCGGAAAACAGCGACCGGGACGATGTTCTGTCCTATACGGAACATGCGTTGGCCCAGCCCTCCTACTCTCTGCACACCGACTACGGTCCCATTCCATTAGGCTATGAAATGACGGGACGTTCCGTCATGGAGGCGCTGCTGATTTACTCGGCCAACGATGTGGCCGCCATGGTGGGAGACCATGTGGCCGGGGACGCCGAAAGTTTTGTCGCCATGATCAACCGACGGTTCGATGAAATGGGGCTGGAGAACACGAACTTTACCAATGCCAGCGGTACCCACGATGAAAAGCATTACACCACTGCTTACGAACTCAGTGTTATTACCCGAGAGGCCTTCAGCAATCCCTGGATTCGGGAAGTCCTTTCCACGGACAATGTGGTGATCCCCACTCCGCGAGGTACCCTGCCCTGGGAAAATGCCCGCCGGAAAGTGGCCAATGGCGATACCGTCTACTTAAAAACCGGTTATACCCCCGCGGCGGGAAGATGTTTGGTGGCCCTTTATGAACGGGATGGACGGGAAATGGTGGGGATCGTCTTAAACTCCGAGTTCAACCATGAAGACACCGTGGTCTTTGAGGATATGGACCGGATCATGGACTGGAGCTTTGATAAGGCCACAAGAACCCCTTACTTCGAAGCCGGGGACCAGGTGGATACCTTGGAGGTGGAGTACCGCCCCTTGAGATTTTTCGGACCGGTACACACCGCCGAAATTCCCGTATACATTCAAGAAGACGTTCATTATTTTGAAAACGAAGTGAACACCGACGAAATCCGTGTGGACGTGGAGCTGGAGGAGATCTCTCCCCTTTCCCTGGATCCCGAGGAACCGGTGGGTACTGCAAACATTCACCAGCGGGAAACGGAAGCCGGTTTTCCTGTCTATACAGAAATCAGCCGGGGAGATATTCTCAGCAATCATATCGGACTGTATATCGGAACCGGTGTAGGGGGTCTGGTCGGGCTGGTGGCCCTGGCGGGAATGGTTGGCTTTATCCTCCGCTTTAAACGAAAACTGGGGAAAAAGCGACGCAAATACCCTAGATTCTAAAACAGTGGAGATTGTATGTTGAGATTGTACATTGAAGGGGACAGGAGATAGGAGCCGAGGTGGAGAATGCAATAGAGAGCAAAAAAACAGACGAAACAATGGACGAAGTAATGGACGAAGCAAAGGTTTGACAAAGGGCAATGGACGCTCATTAAAAAGGCCGGGTTTTCATAGTGAAAACCCGGCCTTTCCGACTTTTTTTGAAAGGAATTCTTAGGAATTCCTATTCCTTTTCTTATTCCTTTTTCTGTTCCTTTTTCTCATCTTCTTCCGGCGGCGTCTCCTTCCCCAAGCCTTCCTGCACCAGGATGTACTGAAGGGTATGCCGGCCTTCTCTTTTGAACATCGGGATCCCCTTAAGAAGTTGATACAGGGCAATGCCGCTCACGGCACCGGCGCTGTCAATCAACACGTCCCGCACCTCTCCGCTTCGACCGGGAACAAAGGTCTGGTGGTATTCATCGATGCCGGCATAAACCGTGGCCAGTATCCATCCGTAGATAAGCCCTTGTTTCCCCGAATATCCCGAAAGTTGAAAGGCCCTGGCGGAAAGGATCCCCAAGAGGGCATAGACTCCGAAATGGGCCCCCTTCCGAAAGAGAAAGTGCAGCACCTCTTCATTGATTTGGATAAAGGGCAACACCACCCCCAATCCGCTGTGGATCAAGGCCACAATCCGTCCGCTGGAGTCTCCCGATACATCCCCCGGCTGATGGGAAAAATAAAAGATAACCCCCATCCAGAGAAGCACCGGTAACCAGGCTTTTCCCAACCGTAATTGTTTTTTCATGCGCTCCCCCCGTTTTCATCACTGTTCTTTTTCCCTGTTTTCATCGTTTTTCCTGTACCTATATTTCTATCATATTTGCCAAGAGGACTCCCTCCTCAAAACGCCACTGTGTTTCTATGTTGCCATGTTTCTATGTTTCTTTGTTTCTTTGGAATGATCATTTACCGAAACGATATACCAGGGCCAGCCCCAAAGCGAAGGTGATCAAGGGGAAAAATCCGATGGTTCCGGGCATCACCATTTTTAAAGCACCGATGATCAGTCCCGTGAAAAAAAACAGAATCTCCGACATATACAAAGCAAACAAGGTTTTTAACACCTTCGCCAGCATAAAAACCCCCGTGGCGGCTCCGGTAACAAAGATGATCAGTGTTCCCATCTGAAAATCCCTCACCGCCTCTAAAATCAGCTCATACAGTCCCAGAACGATGAGCACCGCACTGCCGGAAACCCCGGGAACCATCATGGTCCCACTGGATACAAATCCCGCTAAAAACGTTTGGGCCAAAGTTAACTCCGTTCCGATAAACAGTGTGGGAAGCTCCAACAGACTGAAGGATAACACCCCTCCGGTCACCAGAAGCAGTAGCCGCTTTTTCGTAAATCCCCGGGTGCGCTTTAAAATAAAGGGAACGGACATCAGCAAGCATCCCAGAATAAAGGCATAGGTAGGGTCGGGGTGGTGATCAAACAAAAAGGACAGCAGCGCTCCCCCTGCGAACACCCCCACCAAGGCACCGATTCCCATGGCGATGTAGGGCTTGATATGAAACCGAAGGAGATCCTGCAGCATCTTTTCATACATCCCGAAAATCACCATAATGGTACCGCCGCTCACCCCGGGGATAATCACCCCGGCACCGAGGATCACTCCCCGCATCCATAAAATAATCTGGGCTTTGCTTCTTAAATATCCCCTTGTCATTGCTTTTCCCATATTCCCACCCCTGTTGTTTTTCAAATTCCGACGGCAACCGCCGCTTCCGTCCCGGGATGTCTCCTTCCCACCCAAGACCCTATAGCCTTTCCCTGATATTTATGGTACAATATCCCACAGGATTTTTACTTTAACCGAAACTTCCTATCCTAGGCTCTATAGGATAGAATAACCCATTATTCAAAAAAAATAAAGAGAAACTATTGAAGGATGTGCTCCCTTGATCGAAAATATGGATGTGCAATTGTTTTTAAGACTGTATTCCCTGGCTAAGGAAAGTGACTTTTTAGGGGACTGGATGATAGTGTTTACCAATCTTTCCTCC
>CAZTIJ010000003.1:0-17769 GCA_964613365.1 uncultured Clostridiaceae bacterium
ATTCATTACCTCCATTTTTTCTTTGTTTTTTTATTTTTCTATACTATAATAATAACAATAGGCATAAACTCTTTCCAGACACAAATTTGTTTGTTAAAGCCGTACAGAAAAGGGGTAGGTATAATGATTAAAGTAGATGAAAGTTTCGAAGAGGTCCACGGCATCATTCGTTCCCGTTGGGTTCCCGAGATTTTGGATTCGATCAAATCCGGCAACCACAGTTATGGTGAAATTCTGGACTCCATTGATTTTATCAGTGCAACGGAACTGAACCGGAAGCTGAATCTATTGGTGGAGAAAAAAGCTTTGGACAAACAGGAAGCCTCCAGGAAGAGCCACTATGAACTGTTGGACCTGGGGGAAGATCTGCATCATATTTTCTATCACTTAGTGGAGCTGAAGGAAAAATATTTTTAGCTCAGTGCCGAGATGTTTTGGGGAGCAGAGGAGGTGGGACCCATGGAGTTTACAGCCCCTCAAATAGGATTCATCCTGTTGGGAATATTGATATTTCTTGTTCTATTTATTGGGGATAAAGCCAAATGGAAAGAATTCTACGGAGGTTCCCAGAAGAATTTCACGGAAGTACAAGGGGTCTTTCAGTATCTTCGGGACCAGGGCATAAGATGCCGGATGAAAACCAGGATTCAGGGGTTTAGCAGAATGCAAAATGCCCAGATGACCACCGCGGTGGTGGAAGTCCATAAGGAAGACGAAGAGCGGGCAAGACAGTTGATGAGGGAATACAATAGCCGAAACAGAAAAAACTAGTTACTGAAAAAACAGGGTAGGATGAACCGGCGAATAAAGAAAGGATCCTCGGAAAGTTACGGAACTTCTGAGGATCCTTTTTCTAATGCCTGTATCTTTATATGGGTTGACCGATGGGCAACCACCCACTTCGAAAAAAGATGGCAACAACGCTCTTCCCTATGACCCTGTTATTTTAGGCCTTTAGGAACTGGTACTGGGCAACGAAGAGTTTGTAGTACATGGACCGGTTTTCCAGGAGTTCGTCGTGGCTGCCGGTTTCTAAGATTTTTCCGTCGTGGATGACCATGATTCGGTCGGCATTTTTGATGGTGGACAGTCGATGGGCGATCACAAAGGAGGTTCGGTTCCGTAGCAGGGCCCGGATCCCTTTTTGTACCAAAAGCTCCGTTTCCGTATCGATGCTGGAGGTGGCCTCGTCCAGGATTAAAATCTTCGGATCGTTGAGAACCGCCCTTGCTAAGGCCAGCAGTTGCCGCTGACCGATGGACAGTTTCGAGCCCCGCTCATTGATCTCCGTATCGTAGCCCTCCTCCAGGGCCATAATAAAGTTGTGGGCGTTTACCACGGTGGCGGCCCGGATGATTTCCTCATCGGTGGCGTCGGGCTTTCCGTACTGGATGTTTTCCTTGACGGTGCCGGAAAATAGAAAGGTATCCTGCATCATAACCGCCATTTGGCTTCGAAGAGAATCCAGGGTTACCTGACTGATATCATAGCCGTCGATTTTAATCACCCCCCGGGTGACATCGTAAAACCGACTGATCAGATTAATGATCGTGGTTTTGCCCGCACCGGTATGGCCCACCAGAGCCACGTTCTCCCCTTTGTTCACGTGAAAGCTGACATTGTCCAACACCGACTCCTTCCGGTCATAGGAAAAGCTTACGCCCTCAAAGGTTACGGCTCCCTCAATGGGGGGCAGTTCCTTGGCGTTTTTCCGGGTTTCAATATCCGCCGGGGTATCCAGGATTTCAAAGATCCGTTCGGCGCTGGTCATATTGCTTACGGTGACGTTATAAAAGTTGGTAAGGTTAATCACCGGTCGCCAAAACATGGTGATGTATCCCATGAAGGCCACCAAAACACCGATGGAGATGGTTCCGCTATGGATCAGCCGCACGCCCACCCAAAACACAATCGCTGTGCCGAATCCCCAGGAAAGAACCACCATGGACCAGAAACCGTCGGCGAAGCGAATGGCCCCCATAAAGGAATGATTCAAGTCCTTGCCCAAACCGAAAAAGGTACGGCTGGTATGACCCTCCCGGGCAAAACTTTGTACCACCCGAATCCCTGAGTAATCCTCATGGATGTAGGCATTAAGGTTGGCGTTTTTCTTTCGAAAAACCTGCCATTTTTTTCGAAAGGTACTCTCAATTAAGATCAATCCTCCCATTAGCAGGGGAAGGGTGATAAAGGCAGCCAACGCCAGTTGGTAGCTCATCCAGAACATAATGGCGGAGATTGCCGTTAGAGTAATTAGATCCGGGATGACCACCGTGACACTGTCCGTAAAGAAGTTGCTCAGGGCATTGACGTCGGTGGTAATGCGGGAAAGGATTTTCCCCACGGGACGGCTATCGAAAAAGGAAAAGGAAAGCTTTTGAATATGGTTGAACAAGGCTTCACGAATTTCCATCAGAATTTTGTTGGAGGTTCGCCCCATAATCATGATCCGTTTTTTCGAAGCCATCATGGAGATCCCATTGACCGCCACCATGATACCGCCTAAAACCAGCAAACCCGTAGTATTTTCCGTTGCAATAAATTCATCAATCCCGATTTTGATAAAATAGGGGTTGATAATATTGACCGAGACCGCAATAAGCATCAGAAGCAAAGCCAAAAACACACTTTTTTTATCGTTTTTCAAATAGCTAAGCAGTCGCTTGATGACTGAAAGGCGAAGGGCTTGCTGCACCCCTTCATCTTCCTTGAAGGTATTAACCGACATAACAACACCTCGTTTCCTATGGTTTTTTCAGATTCTCATTTCCAAGAATCAAATAGTGGGTATTTTATAGGTGGATCCCTTCTTAACCATGAGATTTACCGAAGCCAACAGTAAAATCAAAGGCAGGCAAAGCAAACAGGATTCAACAGTAAAATGTTTTTTCTTTAAGCATCGTATAAGCCGCAGGATGAAAAAATTAATTATGGACATCTAAATCACCTCTTTATTCAGTAAGGTCACATCTCCCAGTTGGTTTTTATAAAGGTTGAAATAATAGCCTTTTTGATTGATCAGCCGGTGATGGTTCCCCTTTTCCAGAATGTTGCCGTCCTGGAGGACAAGGATCTCATCGGCGTCTTTCACCGCAGAGATACGGTGGGCGATGATAATTTTCGTGACATCGTTTCTTTTGTTTAAAGCCTTTTGAATCTGATATTCGGTCTCCATATCCAAAGCCGAGGTGGCATCATCAAAGATGAGGATGGGGCTTTTCTTCAGTAGGGCCCGGGCAATGGAGATCCGTTGTTTTTGTCCTCCCGATAAGCCCACCCCCCGTTCACCGATGATGGTTTCCAGACCCTGGGGCATCTCCTGAATAAAGTCATAGACCCCGGCATCTTTCATGGCTTTTTCTATTTCCTCCCAAGAGGCTTCTTCGGATCCGAACTTGATGTTTTCCAGCAGGGTATCGGAAAACAGGAAGGTATCCTGCATCACGACGGAAATGCTTTGACGAAGTTCTTTAAGATCCTGTCTTCGCACATCCACCCCGTCCACAAGGATTTGTCCTTGGGAAGTGTCGTAGTAACGGGGAATCAGATTGGCCAGGGAGGTTTTTCCGGACCCGGTGGCCCCCATAATCCCCAGGGTACTGCCGGGTTTAATTTCCAAGTGAATACGGTGAAGGATTTTTTCCTCGCCGTACTGAAAAGTAACGTCGTTAAAGGCAACCGCTCCCTGTCTTTTTTCCGGGGGGAGGGGTTTTTCAGGATTTTGAATCCCGGGGACCTCATCCATAATCTTAAAGATTTTCTTTAGGGAAGCATTGCATCGGGAAAGACTGTTGGTCAGCCAGCCGAGAAAGCGCATGGGCCAAACCAGCATGGATACAAAGCCGTTAAAGGCCACCAGGGACCCGATGGTCATCTGTTCATTGATGACGAAAATGCCTCCCACCAGTACCACCAGGATCGTGGAAAAGTAGGACAGGAATTCGATCTTCGGATGGAAAGCACCGAGGATGTTGTTTCGCCCAACGTTTAGTTGATACAGCTTTTTATTTTCCCGGTGAAATTTTTTCTTCTCCAGGTTTTCCCGGTTTAAGGATTTTACCAGGCGGACCCCGGCAATGTTTTCCTGGGCCCGGGTGTTCAGTTTTGCGTCCTGGTCACTGATTTCCTCGTAGGCCCTACCCATGTTGCGATCCATTGTAACGGCCAGGTATCCGAGAAAGGGAAAGACCATGGTGCAGATCAGGGCCAGCTGCCAGTTGATGAAAAACATCATGGTGGTGGCGGCAAGGACATAGAAAATCTGCTCCAAAAAGAACCCTGCCACAAAGCCCACCACTTCCCAGACATTGTCCACATCCCGGGTGGTCCGGGACATGATTTCCCCGGTGTTGGTTTTATCGAAGTACTCGAAGGGCAGGCTTTGAATGTGGTCAAACAGATCCCGGCGAAGGTCTAGGCCTACCTGGACCCCCGCATAGTCAAAGAGGTATTCCCGGATATAACCAAAGACCGCCCGTCCCAGGGTAATAAATATCAATAAGAGCAACAGGCCCGTCAACCGATGGAATTCCCCTCCCACAATGACATCATCAATGATCACTCCGGTGATCACCGGGTTGATCATATCCAGTCCGATCAAAAAGAACATGGAGAGGGTGGGGATGATAAATAGGATTTTGTATTTTTTCATATAATTGAATATTCGCTTCATAATATTTCCTCCCTGTGAGAACGGGGTGACAGTGAAAGTGTAGGATACTCCCTATGTTCCCGGTGCTTTTTGAGAATCTGAGCCGAGGTCTTTCCTAGGCAAAGAAAAAGACCACAGAATACTCTGTGGCCGAAGGAAGACGCAGTCTTCTTGTGTATATTTCTATTCCCCGGTCAAAGACCTTCGATTTTTGCCCTGCTTTTTGGAGCGGAACCGATTTCCCTAAAGAAAAGGGTTTGCCAAAAAGCCCGGGGGTAACCATAGAGGAATAGAAAAAGGCCACAGCCACGATCGGCTAGGGCCTAAAATTCCATAGAAATAGGCCATAACCTCTCTGCCATGACCTAAAGTTTTATATAGGATAAAGGAATACTTGTCAGAAGGGGATAGGAATATCCGCCTTCTCTATGCCTTTAAAAACTTCAAATCAAAAATAGCAGAGGATCGTGATGAATGATAGAATGATCTCGTTGCTTAAGATCGGTCTTGCTGTTGCATTTCATGCCTGGGGTGACGGCAGTGATTTCTCGTAATCGAATCATCATTTTCTCCTCCTGTTCCTTCGTATTTTTGTGATCGGATTTTTTCCTATTTCACAATTCATATATTATACCTAGGTACAATAAAAGTCAACCACTTTTTAAGAAATATTTAAAATATTTTCAAGAGTGGAGGAATTTCCTGGGTATTTCCATGGTTGGAAGGGTAACCAGGGAAGGATCCTCCCCTGGAGCGGGAGGAGGCAAGGATAATTGTGAAAGGGCCTTTCAAAAACCGAGAAATATCCGTATAATTAAAGGGGGAAAGGCAAAAAGTCGAAATCGGACGTAAAAATAACTAGAGGAGGATGTATATGACGATCAAACGATACGAAGGAACAGGAAGAATGAGCCGGGCGGTGGTGCATAATGATACGGTGTATCTGTGCGGACAAACCTGCGGGGAGGAAAACACCGACGTGAAAGAACAGACCGAGGTGGTCTTGCAGAAAATTGAAAATTTGCTGAACCAATACGGTTCCGATAAAAAGCATATCCTGTCCACCACCATTTACTTAAAAAACATAGAAGACTTCAGGGAGATGAATGAAGTTTGGGACAGTTGGGTGGAGGAGGGCTTTGAACCGGCCCGGGCCTGCGTGGAAGCGAGGATGGCAAGGGAGGATCTGCTCGTTGAAATGACCGTGGTAGCGGCGCTAAAAGAGTAGGGGGCCGGGGTTTCTCTAAGAAAAAGGGCCGCCGATTTTAAGGAGTTTGTCATGAAAAAAGAGCATGTAAAAGGGTTACTGATTGTTGCCCTTCCATTAATGATCCAAAACACACTGCGGGGTTTGCTGGGCTCCGTGGATAAATTATTTGTCGGACAGCTGGGAGAACAGGCCATAGCAGGGGTTGGGGGGTCCAATCAGCTTTTCAGTCTTTTTCTGACCATCTTCATGGCGATTTCCGCGGGACTTTCGATTTTACTGTCCCAATACCTCGGAGGACAGAAAACCCATCAGTTCGGAAAACTGTTTTCCACAATGCTGAGTGCAGGATTGCTGATCGGGGTACTGCTAACCCTGCTATTTCGCTTGCAGGGGGAAGTCTTTCTCGGCTGGTTAAACATATCCGGAGGGGCTTTAGAGGAGGCCACGGGCTACTTTTCCGTTATCGCCCTGTCCACCACCTTGTTGCTGCTCTCCGCCAGCTTTTCCGCCGTCTTCCTGGCTCTTAAGAAAAACACCTACCCCATGGTGGCCACCTTTATTTCCATGGGTATTAATACCCTGCTGAATGCCTACTTTATTTTTGTACTGGAATGGGGGGTAACGGGGGTGGCTTACGCCACGGTGCTCTCGAGAGCCTTGGAATTTATGATTTTACTGGTTTTGGTCAAGGGCTACCTGGGAAAACGTAAGATCCCCCTGCGACCGGGCTTTGATCCCCGGCTGTTTAAAATACTGGTATCCATCAGTGTGCCCATGGCCCTGGACGGTGCTGCCTGGCAGTTGGCGATGACGGTATATACCCGGATCATCTTCACCATCGGGGTTCGGGAAGTGGCGATCTATGAGATTCTAAAGATTTTTCAAACCATTACCTTAACCGCTATTTCCGCAATGGCTGCGGCGAATGTGGGGATCGTCGGGGCGGAACTGGGGGCCGGTGCATTCCCAAGGGCCCGGGAAAAGGCCAAGGCGGGGATTCTCACGGCCTTTATCCTGGCCACGGGATTGAATGCAATCATTTTCGCTTTTTCCCGGGAGATATTCAGCCTGTTCAATTTGGAAGCCGACACTCTGAACATGGGGCTTCGGGCGGTGCCTCTGGTACTGATAATTATTTACACCCAGATTCTCAATGTGGTCTTTCCCTATATCCTGCGAAGCGGTGGAGATACCTGGGCGAATCTATGGATCACGATTTTCGGGTTTTGGGCACTGCAAATTCCCTTGGCCTGGTTTCTGGGAATTCGCCTGGAAATGGGAATTCAAGGGGTGCTCTACAGTATGCTTGTGGCGGAAGGGGTTAAGGGAACCTTGTTTTATCTACGCTACCGCCAAGGAAATTGGTTGAAAAATCTGGCGGGGGAAAGCTAAGGGCGGGGGCTAGGTAAAATCCCTAATGCTTCGGTTTTCTACCGGTGTTCACCCCGGGAAAGTTCTGATATAATCAAAAGGGATAAGAAAAAACCAAAGGAGAAAATCATGAAAGAAATCACACGAAAGAAAATGTTGGTCATGGCCCTGTTCGCCGGAGAAATTATGCTGAAAAACGGAGGGGAAACCTACCGGGTGGAGGATACCATTATCCGGCTTTGCAAATCCCGGGGGTTTAAATATGTGGAGACCATCGTCACCCCTACAGGGATCTACCTTTCCGTGGACCACACCGATGAAAAAGGTGAGGAAGGGGCCATGCACTCCTTTGTTAAGCGAATTAAAAAGCGGCAAATCAACCTGGAGAAAGTGGCCAAGGTCAATGATTTTTCGAGAAGGTTTGTTCAGGAAGAATTGACAGCGGAGGAAGGCATGGAGCTTTTGAAAAACATTGAAAGGAGCGCTCCGCCCTTTAGCAATTACCAGGTGGCTTTTTTCGGCGGGGTGACCAGCAGTTTTTTCATTTTGCTCCTAGGCGCTAATTTTCTGGAGTTTATAAGCGCATTCCTTGCCACAATTTTTGTTACATACACCATTACGATTCTTGGTGAAAAGGACTTTGCAAGCTTCACCATACACCTGGTGGGAGGAGCGCTGGCAGCATTTCTAGCCATTATTTTAGGACAGCTGCATCCGGAAATCAGCATCAATCGGGTGATCATCGGTGAAATTATGGTGATGGTTCCCGGTGTGGCCATTACCAATGGAGTTCGGGACTCCATTGCCGGGGATTTAATATCGGGACTGGCCCGGGCGGGGGAAGCCCTGATCGTTGCCGTGGCCATTGCCTTCGGCGTGGGTTTTTCCTTGAACCTGTGGACTTTTTTGGGAGGGGGGTTGTAAAATGTCGATCGCACTGAAGTTTATTTACGCATATATTGCCACCATCGGTTTTGCCGTGCTGTTTCAGGTGCCGAGAAAAACCTTGCTCCGGTCGGGCTTTGCAGGAGCCTTGGGGTGGAGTGTTTTCAATATCATCAATCAGGAGTTCAATTCCATGGTGGTGGCTACCTTTATGGCGGCCATGGTACTGGCCATGGTGGGAGAGCGGTTTGCCAGAACGGAAAAACAACCCTTTACCGTATTCATCATACCGGGAATTGTTCCCTTGGTACCGGGAGTCGCCCTGTACAACACCATGATTGCCATCTTGGAGGAAAACTATAGCCTTGCCGCCGAGGTGGGCAGTGAGGCGATCTTGATTGCCCTTGCCATCTCCGGGGGACTGACCATTGTTCTTTCCATAAATGCCTACCTTCGGAAAAAGCGTATGGCTCTGGCGGAACGCCGGGCCATAAAAATCCAGGAAAAGAAAAACCGCCTGTTAAAGGGCCAAAGGCTTGACCCCGAGGAACAACAAAAAGAAATGGAAAAGACCAAGCTGGAGGAGTATTATAAAGCCCAGTTTTATGATGACGGGGAGGGGGAAGCGGAAGAAGAGGAAGACAAAGAGGAAAAAGAGTAAGCATCAAACAAATAAAGTCACCGGGAAGGAGGAGAAGCATGGAGGAAAGGGAAGTTAAGGAACTGCGGGAACAGATCAAAAAGGAAATTCAAGAGGCCATGGAAGAGGACCATGCCTTGGCCACCCGGCAAAAGGAAGTTCTGATCCTGGCCATTTACGCCGCGGAAATCATGGTTCGAAACGGCAGTGAAACCTACCGGGTGGAGGATACCATTCTGAGAATCTGTAAATCCGAAGGCCTGGATTATGTGGAAGCCTTAGTCACCCCCACGGGAATCCTGGTCTCCATTGACCAGAGCCATTCATCCCAACACCATATGCTCACCTTCAACAAACGGATCCAGCATCGACAGATCAACTTGGAAAAAGTTTCGGAAGTAAATGACTTCTCCCGCCGTTTTGTGGTGAAGGAAATGTCCGTAAAAGAGGGGATGGAGCGTCTGCGGGAAATAGACAAGAAAGCACTGCCCTACAACATCGGTCTACAGGCTCTCTTCGGTGGCGTGGCCAGCGGGTTTTTCGTTTTGCTGATCGGCGCAAATTTTTTGGAATTTATCACGGCCCTGGTCAGTACCATCCTTATGACCTTTGTACTGGCCATCCTGATTAAACGACGGTTTTCTTATTTTTTCGCCCACCTTACCGGGGGGATGATTGCCGCCGTTTTGGCCGTCCTTGCCTCGAATCTCCACTCCGATATCCGCATCAACATTGTGATTATCGGAGGCATTATGGTGATGGTGCCGGGGGTGGCGATTACCAACGGCCTTCGGGATACCGTAGCGGGGGATTTGATGTCCGGGGTGATCCGGGGGGTGGAAGCCCTGGTGATTGCCGTATCCATTGCCTTTGGCGTGGGTTTTGTAATTAACGTCTGGAATGTGGTCCAAAGATTGTTATAGGCCGTACTTTTAGAGCATGTTGAAAGGCTGATAGGAATAATTCATGGGAGTTCCCGTGAAAATAGAAATCTGGAGGAAACTATGGAACTGGAATCAATACTAACCAACCCCTTTATCTTAATGTTCACCTGCATCTTTCTCGGAAAGTTTGTGGGGCTGATCGAAATCAAAGGGGTCAGTCTGGGCAGCTCCGGGGGACTTTTTGTCGGTCTCGGAATCAGCTATCTGGTGACGACAATATTGTTGGGACAAAACCCCGACTTTGAAGGGGGAGATAATTTTATTTCCGGGGAGCTTTTCAGCCTCAGTCTGATTTTGTTTATCGCCTCGGTGGGACTGGCGGCCTCAAGAAATATCCGGGTCATTATCAAAAATAACGGACCGAAGTTTATCCTTCTGGCCCTGGTGGTAACCGGTACCGGGGCTCTGTCCACCCTGGGGCTTTTGCAAATATTCCAAGCCCAGGCCGTAGAAAGCGTGGTGGGCACCTTTTCCGGCGCTCTGACCAGTTCCCCCGGCCTGGCGGCGGCCATTGAATCCGCCGATCAAATCGGAGGCCAGGAAGCCCTGGTGGGTCTAGGCTACTCCATTGCCTATGTTCCCGGGGTGGTCATTGTGATCCTTTTCGTGCAGGTGGTAACGAAATATTATCGGGAGCGAAATCTGCTGTATGGAAATAAGGGGTCGGACCCGGAGTCCGTTAGAATCTATCAACGACAACAAAAAAAAGAACAGGAAGAACAAAAACGATTGCTTCACCGATTCAGCGTAACGGGGTTTTCTCTGGTATGTGCCTCGGGGGTGCTTTTGGGCAGCATTTCCCTGCCCCTGGGTGAAACCCTGGGAGATTTTTCCTTAGGAGCCACGGGAGGGGTGTTGGTCATGGCCCTGTTTCTCGGAGATCGGAAAAAAATCGGCAGGGTAAATTTCCAAATGGACGAGAAGGTCCTCGGGGTTACCCGGGATCTTTCCTTGAAAATGTTTTTGGCCATTGTGGGGCTGAACTACGGGTATGAGGCCATTACCTTAATCGGAACCACCGGGGCCGCGCTGTTGTTGATCGGCTTTGCCACGGGAATCCTAAGCATTCTTGCGGGGTATCTGGTGGGAGTGAAGCTGCTGAAATTAACCCCTCTGTATCTTATCGGAGGTCTGTGTGGAGGCATGACCAGCACCCCGGGCCTGGCGGCGGCCATAGAGTCCACGGACTCCAATGAAGTGGCGGTAGCCTATGGAGCCACCTATCCCTTTGCCTTGTTTTTTATGATTCTGTTTATCAACATTATTTTTCAAATATCCTAAGTATTGAGAGGAGTGCTGAACTTGAATATCCATGAATACCAAGGAAAAGAGTTGTTTCGCACCTATGCAGTCCCGGTACCGCAGGGCCATGTGGCCTTTAGCATCGAGGAAGCGGTAAGCGCCGCTAAGGAACTGGACAGCGGGAGTACCGTGGTGAAGGCCCAGATCCATGCCGGGGGTAGGGGAAAGGCCGGAGGCGTGAAAATTGCAAAGAACACGGAAGAGGTACGGGCCTTTGCCAAGGAGTTGCTGGGCAAAACCCTGGTGACCCACCAAACCGGGGAAGAGGGACAGGTGGTTCGGCGGTTATTGATTGAAGAAGGGGTGGACATTCAACAGGAGTACTACGTCGGCTTGGTACTGAACAGAGATACGGGGCGGGTCAGTTTGATGGCCTCGAAGGAAGGGGGCGTGGACATTGAAGAGGTTGCGGAAAGGTCCCCGGAGAAAATTCTGTACGAAGAAATCGATCCCGTACTGGGCCTTATGGATTTTCAGGGACGGCGCATGGCCTTCGGGCTCGGACTTCCCAAAAAAGCCGTGAAGGAAGGGGTGAAACTTTTCCAAAAGCTCTACAGCCTATACCTGGAAACCGACGCATCGATTATTGAAATCAATCCCTTGATTATTACTTCGGAAGAAAAACTGATCGCCCTGGATGGGAAGCTCAACTTTGATGATAACGCCCTGTATCGCCAGGAACGAATACGAAGTTACCGGGATGAATCCGAGGAAGACCCGAAGGAATTGGAAGCGGCCAAATACGACTTATCCTATATTGCCCTGGACGGGAGCATCGGTTGTATGGTCAACGGGGCCGGGCTGGCCATGGCCACCATGGACATCATTAAGCATTACGGCGGCTCCCCGGCCAACTTTCTGGACGTGGGCGGCAGCGCCACTACGGAAAACGTATCCAATGCCTTTAAAATCCTTCTTTCCGATGAAAAGGTGAAAGGGGTGTTTGTCAATATATTCGGCGGCATTATGAAATGCGACGTGATCGCCACGGGAATTGTGGAGGCTCTAAAAACCGTTGACATGGACGTACCCTTGGTGGTTCGTCTGGAAGGAACCAATGTGGAGGAGGGCCGTAAGATTTTGAAGAATGCCGGGGTCGATGTGATCAGCGCCTTTTCCATGGATGACGGAGCGAAAAAAATTGTGAAAGCGACGAAATAAGCAGTGCAAAAGACCGGGATAAAGGAGGGCAATACATGAGCATCTATGTAAATAAAGATACGAAGTTGGTCGTACAGGGCATTACAGGTTCCACCGCGCAATTTCATACGAGGTTGATGAAGGAATACGGAACCGATATTGTAGCCGGTGTAACGCCGGGAAAAGGCGGAGAAACCGTTGAAGGGGTTCCGGTGTTTAATACCATGGCGGAAGCGGTGAAGGAAACCGGTGCCAATGCTTCGGTAATCTATGTGCCCGCCGCCGTAGCCGGTGATGCCATTGTAGAGGCGGCGGAATCAAAAATTGATTTGATCATTTGCATTACGGAACATATTCCCATAGGGGATATGATTAAGGTGAAAAGGTACCTGGAAGATAAGGATACGGTACTGATCGGTCCCAACTGTCCAGGAGTCATTACCCCCGATGAATGCAAAATCGGAATTATGCCGGGATATATCCACAAAAAAGGGCATATCGGTGTGGTATCCCGTTCCGGCACCTTAACCTATGAGGCGGTGCATCAACTGTCGGAACTGGGTATGGGTCAATCCACGGCGGTGGGCATCGGCGGGGATCCGGTAAACGGTACCAGCTTTATTGATGTGCTTAAAGCCTTCAACGAAGATCCCGACACCCACGGGGTGATTATGATCGGAGAAATTGGCGGGACCCAGGAAGAAGAAGCCGCAAAGTGGGTGAAGGAAAATATGAACAAGCCCGTGGCCGGTTTTATCAGTGGGGTGACCGCGCCTCCCGGGAAACGGATGGGTCATGCCGGGGCCATCATATCCGGCGGAAAGGGGACGGCAGAGGAAAAAATCAAAATCATGAAAGCGGCAGGGATTGCCATCGCCGACACCCCTTCCACCATGGGAGAGACCCTGGTAAGTCTTATGAAAAACCGAAGATCATAAATCGTCTTAAGATCAATAGAATAAGTCCTTTTTGATCATTACACTAAATCGTTAAAAAATGAAAAACCTTATAATTTTGCCTGCCCTTTGATAAGATAAAGGGCAGTTTTTTCATTTCAATGAATTATTTGACGATTCCTTGACAAAAGAAATTATGGATGATACCCTACCATTACATACCAGATAATTACATAAGAGGAAACATAATGGATGCTAAGGTCTTGTTAAGTTTGGCTCGCTGATAAATTTCTGAAGTTTTATGTAGGGAGGTTTTTTATGAAGAAGAAAACAATGGTTTTAGCAGTGGTTATGCTGTTGGCATTGACCTCGATGATTTATGCTGAGGTGGATTCCTTCGATGACGAGTTAAACGTGGTTTCTCCTGAAGAAATAAGCGAAGAGAAAATCGAATTGAACGAAAAATCACCATTGGCGGTACAGGAACGAGCAATAAACTGTGGGGATTGTAATGGAATTGTTATAACCCATGAAGTGGGAAGAGGCGCATCAACGATGATCGATTCCACTCCCTGTTCCCAGCACTCCAACTGTTCCTTGCAAATTTATGAACAACGGGTGTATTATGAAGAAGTCTGCGGCGGAAGCTGTGGTTACCTCCATTCTTTTTATACCGTAGAATATACAGAAAAACACGCCAGATAAATCGTTAAAAATAGGGATTTATCAGCGGAGCCATTTATGAATAATCTAAGTTGCTTTATGAAAACGCTAAGTCCTTAAAGAGATAAGGTGTCGGGAAATAGCCGGCACTTTTTTAGTGCTGGAAAAATTCCTTACCATAAAAAAGCAGGAATACCAAAGGGGAAAATCGAATCTGTTAGGAAAGATGGAATATTGGGGTATATCATGGTATTGTTAGAAGGATCATATCCGAACCTATTACTCAAGGGTGTTCTGGAATATTGAGTTTTAAAAAGCCGTGGAGCGTTAAAAGGACAGGGAAACGGAAGAAAGGGAGTAGGAGAATCGCCAGGAATAAGAAAACCCCGGAAAGGAGGAGAAGTGTTGAAGGAGCCGGAAAAAAAAGCCTTTGAGCTTGGGGTAAGGTATCTATCCTATCGGAATCGGAGCGCGAAGGAAATTAAAGAGTACCTATTAAAGAAAGAGTTTGATGAAAAGTCCATTAAGATTGCCTTGGAAAAACTCCAGTACTACGGGTATCAAAATGATGAAAACTATGTGAGAGAAATCATTCGTCAAAAAGGAGAGGGAGCGGGAAAAGGGCGGGGTTTTATTAAAAACTACCTGAAGGACAAAGGGGTGGATGAGGGTCTGATCGAAAAGGGCTTAAGAGAGTATTATCCTCCGGAGCTGGAACGGGAGATTGCCCTTTCCCAAAGCAGAAAGTTTTTTAAAAGCAAAGCACGACTCCCCTTCAATCAAATCAAGTCCAAACTTTCCCAACGACTGGCCTCCAGGGGCTTCTCCTTTGAGATCATAAAGACCTGCATCGATGAACTTTCCCGAAGCGAAGAGGTGCAAAATATCATGAAGGAGCAGGAAGACGTGCATTTTGAAAAGGCCCTGGTGGAAGGGGAAAAGGCCCGGGAAAAGGGACGGAAGAAATACCAAAATGAGTACCGGATCTACGGAAAGGTTTATGAAACCCTGGTAAGAAAAGGCTTTGACAAAGAGATGATTCAACGGGTAATCGAGGAATTGAAGGCTAATGGATAAAAACTATTGACAGAGAGTAAAACCAGTGATATATTTAAGAAAATTTCATATTGATCTTCAGGGCAGGGTGCAATTCCCGACCGGCGGTACAGTCCGCGAGCCACAGGGTGGTTGATTTGGTGCAATTCCAAAACCGACAGTAAAGTCTGGATGGAAGAAGAAGAGGATAAAAGGGGACTCCTATGGTATAGGAGGGCCGATTTCCCTACGGGGAAAGGAATTCCGTTAAAACACACACACCTGAAGAGCGCATCTTCAGGTTTTTTTATGCAAGGAACCGGAAGAATAGGGGAAACTGAAAAAAGTCAAAAAAAGTGTAGGCATTATGGGGAATCGAGGGTATAAGGGTAAAAGAAAGGCTCATCAATTTCATTGTGAGGACGTGATGCAATCAATGGACCATCAAGAACAACGAGATCAACAATACATGAAACAGGCCATGGAACTGGCGGAAAAGGCCCGGGGAAGAACCAGTCCCAATCCCTTGGTGGGGGCGGTGATTGTAAAGGACGGAAAGGTTATCGGCGAAGGATACCATAAAAGACATGGGGGCCACCACGCCGAAGTCAATGCCTTTAACTCGAAAAAGGAAAAGGCCCAGGGAGCCACCCTGTATGTAACCTTAGAACCCTGCTTTCATTACGGGAAGACCCCGCCCTGTGTGGATCGGGTCATTGAGGAGGGCATCCGGCGGGTGGTCATCGGCCTGAAGGACCCCAATCCCCTGGTGGGAGGCAAGAGTATTGATAAATTAAAAAAGCGGGGCATTGAAGTCACCCTGGGTATTTTGGAAGAGGAGCTAACCGAGCAAAATCGAATCTTTTTAGCGTACATCCAAAACCAAAAACCCTACACCGTAATCAAGACCGCCATGAGTCTTGACGGGAAAATCGCCACGGCTTCGGGAGAGTCCCAATGGATTACCGGAGAAAAAGCACGGGACCAGGTCCATATCCTACGGAATCAAATGTCGGGGATTATGGTGGGGGTAGGTACCGTCATAGAAGATAACCCATCCCTGACCACACGACTGAAAAGCGGGAAGGGAAAGGATCCTCACCGAATTGTGGTGGATACCCGGGGGCGCATTCCCCTTACGGCGAAGATCCTTCATTTGGACTCGGAAGCAAAGACCATTGTGGCCTCCACGGAGTTGATGGAACAGGAGAAGAAAAAGGCTTTGGAGGATCTGGGCGTGACGGTTCTGATAAACCCCATCAAGAATGAGCGGGTGGATTTAACCCATCTTTTCCATAAGCTGGGAGAGCAAAAGATTGACAGTGTCCTGGTGGAAGGGGGCGCCACCCTGAACTTCAGTTTGGTGGAGGAAGCTTTGGTGCACCGAATCATAAGCTTTATCGCCCCGAAGATCATTGGAGGAGAAAGTGCGAAAACCCCCATCGGGGGCCGGGGCATTCTTCGTATGGAGGATGTGATTCCTTTGAAAAACCTGAAGTATACCCATTTTGGACAGGATCTAATGATCCGGGGGGATATCCGGTGAAAGCGCCGGGGCACGATAGGGTCTTGGGAACCGGTGTGAAAAGATTTGGATCAAATAAACCGTTGAAGGTGGTGAGGTAATGTTTACGGGAATTATAGAGGAAGTGGGAAGTCTTCTTTCCGTGGAAAAGGGAGGGGAAGCTTTCCAGTTGAATGTAAAAGCCGGCAAAGTACTGGAGGATGTAAAGCTGGGAGACAGTATCAGCACCAATGGCGTGTGCCTTACGGTGGTGGATTATAGCCGGGGGCGTTTTCGGGCCGACGTGATGCCCGAGACCTTACGAAAGAGTAATTTAGGCGACTTGCAAGTGGGAGATGCCGTCAATCTGGAACGGGCCATGGCCATCGGGGACCGCTTCGGAGGCCATATGGTCTCAGGACATATTGACGGCATGGGAAAGATTACGAAATACCGCAAGGAAAAAAATGCCACATGGATTCGCATAGACTGCGACAAAAGTCTGCTGAGGTATATGATCCCCAAGGGCTCCATTGCCATAGACGGCACCAGTCTAACGGTGGCCACCGTGGATACCAAAGGTTTCGAGGTTTCCATTATTCCCTTGACCGGTGAGGATACCACGCTACTGAAAAAGCCCCTGGGAGCCAAGGTCAATCTGGAATGTGACATGGTGGGAAAATACATCGAGAAGTTTATCCGTAGCCCCCGGGAGGAAAACCCGGGAGAGGAATCGGAAAAGCCGGTGGGGACCAAGCAGGAAGGCCTTACCATAGAACGACTGAAACAGCTGGGCTATTAACCCGCGGCGCTGGAAAATATAAAAAAAGATAAAGGATGATGAAAATGGCGATATTCAATACCATTGAAGAGGCGATTGAAGATATTAAAAATGGAAAAATGATTGTGGTGGTGGACGATGAGAATCGGGAGAACGAAGGGGACCTGTTGATGGCGGCGGAAAAAGCCACCACGGAACATGTGAATTTCATGGCCACCTATGGTCGGGGATTGATCTGTGTGCCCATGGAAAAACACCGTCTACGGGAACTGGACATCTTACCGATGGTCACCAACAGCACCGATCCCAACGAAACCGCCTTTACGGTATCCGTGGATGACAGAAACTGCACCACGGGAATTTCCGCCCTGGAAAGGGCCATGACCATACAACGGCTGGTGGATCCCCAGGCCAAGCCTTTGGATTTTAACAAACCGGGACATATCTTCCCCCTGGGAGCCAAAGAGGGGGGCGTTTTGAAGCGAGCGGGACATACGGAAGCGGCGGTGGACCTGGCAAGGCTTGCGGGACTGAAACCCGCCGGGGTCATATGTGAAATCATGAATGAGGACGGTACCATGGCCAGGGTACCGGAGCTTACCGAGTATGTGAAAAAACATGATTTAAAACTGATCACCATTGCGGATTTAATCGCCTACCGAAGCAAAACCGAAACCCTGGTAAACCGCATGACCGTGGCGGATATGCCCACGGAACATGGTCATTTTCAGGTGTACGGCTACATCA
>CAZTIJ010000003.1:17779-31961 GCA_964613365.1 uncultured Clostridiaceae bacterium
CGTTGAACGGCGAGCACCACGTGGCCCTTGTCAAAGGGGATATTTCCGACGGAAAACCGGTCCTGGTGCGGGTGCATTCCGAGTGTTTGACCGGAGATGCCTTCGGGTCCCTTCGCTGCGACTGCGGAGAACAGTTTAATAAAGCCATGGAGACCATTGAAAAAGAAGGACGGGGCGTACTGGTATATATGCGCCAGGAAGGGCGAGGCATCGGACTGATCAATAAGCTTAAGGCCTATGAACTTCAGGATCAAGGCATGGATACCGTGGAGGCCAACCGGGCCCTGGGATTTCCCGATGATTTGCGGGAATACGGGATTGGAGCCCAAATGCTGAAGGATCTGGGGGTTAAGAAAATCCGACTGATGACCAACAATCCCAAAAAGATTCACGGACTGTCGGGCTACGGCATCGAAATCGTGGAGCGGGTGCCCATCGAAATGGATGCCCATGATGAGAACGCTTTTTATTTACACACCAAGCAGGAAAAAATGGAACATATGACCCATTATCCCAAAAAAGATCAGGAGGAGGAACAGTAATATGAAAACCTATGAAGGACAACTAATTGTACAAGATCAAAAATTTGCTATTGTGGTGGGACGATTCAATGAATTTATCGGAGGCAAGCTTCTCTCCGGGGCTTTAGACGCCTTAAAAAGGCACGGGGCCAAGGAGGAGAATGTGGAAATCATCTGGTCTCCCGGAGCCTTTGAAATGCCCCTGGTGGCGAAAAAACTGGCAAAAAGCGAGAGATATGACGGGGTCATTTGCCTTGGTGCTGTGATTCGGGGAGCCACCCCTCATTTTGATTATGTTTCCAGTGAGGTATCCAAAGGAATTGCCAATGCTTCCCTGGATACGGGGGTGCCGATTATTTTTGGAGTATTGACCACGGATACCATTGAACAGGCCATCGAACGGGCGGGAACCAAGGCCGGAAACAAAGGCTTTGACGCTGCCATGACGGCGATTGAAATGGCCAACCTGTTAGGGGCACTCTCCTAAATCCTCCCGAAGGTAAGGGGACAATGAAGAACACATGACGGGAGGAAGAACCATGTTTGATGAGGTGAAAACCCTGTTTTTCGACTACGACGGCACCCTTCATTTCAGTGAAAAAATCTATATTCCCGCCTTTCGACGGGCCCAGGAATTTCTGATCAAGGAAGGGTACCTGGGGGAAAAAGATCTGTCCGACCGGGAAGTGACCCGGTTTCTCGGCCTTGTTCGGGAGGAGATGTGGGAGACCTACATGCCCCGGCTTCCCAAAGCGGTTCAGAATCAGGCGGGGAGGATCATCGGCGGGGAGATGGGAAACCTCATCCGCCAGGGAAAGGCCGAGCTGTATCCCGGGACCTTGGATACCCTGCAGTATTTGAAAGACAAAGGCTATACCCTGGTTTTTTTAAGCAACTGCGGAGAAAACTATTTGCAAAATGCCCGGCAGGCCTTTCCCTTAGACAAGGTTTTTGATGCCTTTTTTACGGCGGAAGGGTTCGGATACATTCCGAAACATGAAATACTTGCCAAGGTACAAGAGCGCTTTCCGAAACAGCATCTGATGATCGGCGATCGTAAAAAGGATATTGATAGCGGCGTAAAAAATCATATTTCTACCATCGGCTGCAACTATGGATACGGCACCAAGGAGGAGTTACGGGAAGCGGACCGGCGGATAGAGGATATTCGGGAACTGAAAACCCTCTTATAATATTGGAAGGGCTTCAAGGAAACAGGAACAAGAAAACAGGAAATCCCCCTCGGTGGTTAAGCCGAGGGGGATTTTATCACCTCTTATGGACGGATCTTATTGACTGAGGAGTTTGAAATAGTGGTATAACAGGCCGGCGCCGGATCCCGTGCCCCCCACGGGACACAGATCCTTTTTCTTATCGGTCCAAGCGGTGCCGGCGATATCCAGGTGCATCCAGGGTACGTCCTTGGCAAAGGACTGGACGAATAAACCGGCGGTGATGGTGCCCGCCAATCGGGGGCCTGAATTTTTTATATCGGCAATGTCGGATTTTAACAGGTCCCGGTAGTTTTTCTCCGCGGGGAGACGCCAAACTTTTTCCAACGCATTTTCCGAAGCCTTTTCCAGCATTTGGGCCATTTCCTCATCGGTGGACAGGTAAGGGGTAATCTCCTTACCCATGGCCACCAAAGCGGCCCCGGTGAGGGTGGCGATATCAATGATTTTCGTGGCCCCTTCCTTTTCAATGGCATAGGTCACGGCGTCGGCCAGGGTCAGGCGCCCCTCCGCATCGGTGTTGGTAATTTCAATGGTTTTTCCCGCCATGGAACCGATGACATCCCCCGGTCGAAAGGCATCGCCGGAAATCATGTTTTCGCAGGCGGCCACCACAGCGGTGACGTTTACCTTCAGCCCCTGTTTCGCAATGGCGGACATGGCCCCGATCACCGCCGCGGAACCGCCCATATCCATTTTCATGGTCACCATGCCGTCGGTGGGCTTGATGGAGTAGCCTCCGGAATCATAGGTAAGGCCCTTTCCAACCAGACCGTAAATTTCATCGCTGTCCCCGTTGCCGTGATATTTCATCACAATGAGTTTCGACGGGTTTTTAGAGCCCCGGCCCACGGTTAAAAAGGCTTCAAGACCCAGTTCTTCAATTTCCTTTTCATCCTTGACCGTAACGGAGAATCCGAAAATCTCTCCCTGTTGCTGGGCCGCCCGGGCCAAGGCGGAAGGATTCATAACATTGGCCGGTTCATTGACCAAGTCCCGGGAAATACAAGTGCTGAGACCTTCATGGATGCCTTCGCTAAGCAGGCTTTCCAATAGGAGGAGCTGTTCTTCATCCTTGGAAAAAACATAGACATCCTGCAAAACCTCTTTGGCCCTATGGTCGTTATCGCCTTGCTTTTCTCTTTGGTATTTCACAAACTCATAATTTGCCAAAGTGAAGGTTTTTCCCACCACGGGAAGAATTTTCTCAAAGGGAAACAGTTCTTCAAAAAGGGTAAGGTCCACCGTGAGGGAAGAGGCTTTTTCCGACTTGGCCTTTTGAAAACCTTTGGCCAGGCTCAGGGAAAGGGTTTCCAGGGAAAAATCCTCCTTTTTCCCCAGGCCTACTAAAATCAAGGTTTCCGGCAGCTCTTCCTCATAAAAGGAAAGCAGACTGAGGGTATCTTTTTTTCCCTCGAAGGGTTTTCGCGTCCCCTTTTTCTCCAATACCTCCTTGAGATTGGAGGGGTAGGATTCTCCATGGATGCCTTCCCTTTCGAAGACCGGTAAAAGCAAAGCTTTGGTTTCCTGTAAAATACTGAGTCCTTTCAGTGATATATTCATCATCATCGCTCCTTGTGGAATAATATTGCAAACGCTAAGGTTTCGCTACTGTGTATTTACCCTAGAACGATAAAAGTTATCACGGGGAGAGAATTTTATGATAAAAAAAACAACAAATATGCTATGATAAGTAGAAAGAATTTCAGGAGGAATAACAATGGAGAAAAATTATATTTTCAGTGGTTTTGATACGGTGGCGTTAGCGAAAGAATACGGAACCCCTCTGTATGTGGTTTCAGAGGACATCATCCGTAAGAAATGCCGGGAGGTACGGGAAACTTTTCTCGAAGTATACTCCAACACCCAAGCGGTCTATGCCAGTAAAGCCTTTTTAACCAAAGCAATGTGTAAAATCATTGAAGAGGAAGGGCTGGGTCTTGACGTGGTTTCGGGAGGCGAGCTGTTTACCGCAAAGGAGGCGGGGTTTCCCATGGAAAAGGTGATCTTTCATGGAAACAACAAATCCATGGAAGAACTGAAGATGGCCATAGACTATGGGGTAGGACGCATCGTTATGGATCATGAGGAAGAGATCCACATGATTGAAGCCCTGGCCAAAGGGAAAAATCAGCAAGTCCCCTGTCTTTTTCGAATCACTCCCTCCGTGGAGGGAAAAACCCATAAATATATTATGACTGGGCAGAAAGATTCCAAGTTCGGAATACCCTTGGAACTGGAAAGCCTAAAAAAACTGGTGGGAAAAGCCAAGAATTCATCGGTGATTGATCTGAAGGGATTTCATTTTCATATCGGCTCCCAGCTATTCGAAAATCATATTTATGAAGGCGCCGTGAAAACCATCGGAAAACTGGCGAAGGATCTGAAGGCGGATTTGGACTTGGTTGTAGAGGAACTCAACGTAGGGGGGGGCTTTGGGATTCAGTACCGGGGGGATGAACAAACAAAGCCGGTATCCTTTTTCACCGAGGTGATCCGGGATAGTGTGCAAAGAGTTTTTGAAGGGTTTGCCCTTCCCATGCCCAAAATCATCATTGAACCGGGGCGTTGGATCGTAGGAGAGGCAGGGATCACCCTGTATACAATCGGTGCTATTAAGGAAATCCCCGGGGTTCGAACCTATGCCAGCGTTGACGGAGGGTTTCCCGATAATCCCAGACCGGCCCTGTACGGAGCAAAATACGACGGGGTGATTGCCAATAAAGTAAGGGAAAAGAACGAGAGGGTGGCAACCATCGCCGGAAAATGCTGTGAATCCGGAGACATATTAATCTGGGATCTGCCGGTGCCCAAACTGGAAGCCGGTGACGTATTAGCGGTAAAAAACACCGGGGCCTATAATTACTCCATGGCCAGTAACTACAACAAACTTCCCAAACCGGCGGTGCTTCTTCTGAGCGGCACCCGGGCCTCCATAATCGTCAAAGGCGAAAATTATCGGGATTTGCTTCGAAAGGAGACGCTGCCTCCTCACCTGAGGGAATAAGTGGGGGAGGGCTCCTGGCAGGAGCCCTGATTTTGAAATTTTCAAAAAATAGCAGGGAAAGCCTTGACAGGGAAGGAAAAGGATTATATAATAATGATAATCGTTATCAACGAAACCCTAATGGGTTTTCGATAGCATACAAATCAAGGAGGCGATTATCATGACCGCATTATTAGTTGGAGGAGATCAGCTGGGCAACATTCCCGAAACCCTTCGATGTCAGGGGATCGACAAGCAAATACACTGGACGGGACGAAAGAAAAAACTACGGAAGGCAAAAATCCCAAAGGACACGGATTTGATTATTCTTTTTTATGATTACTTAGAACACAATATTGCAAGCATCATCAAGGAACAGGCAAAGCAGCAGAAGATTCCCTGTGTGTTCTCAAAGCGAGCCATCAGCGACCTGCATGTGCAACTGGAGCGATGTAACAGCTGCAAACTCAAAGAAGTCTGTCAACCGGGAAGCCTGGTCAGTTAGTGGGAGAAGAGAACCTTTCGATTTTTCTGAAAAAATGATAAAATAAACTCAGCGCCCAGGGGTGCTGGGTTTTTTTATGGAAAGGGGGAGGGCCATGGATTTTTTCGGCCTGGACTATGAACTGGGGATTTTGGGACTTGCGCTGTTGACGGCGGGGGTCGGGATCCTTCTTTGGGGAAATATGTTTTACGAAATAGCTAAAATCCAATGGAATTTGGAAGAGACCCTGGCGTGGAAAAAGACAGAAGGGTGGAACGCCGCCAAAACCTCTGCCCTGTTTCTAAGTTTCTTAATGGTTATGCAGGGGTTGCTTCTTTACACCACCATCAAAGGTGCCGCGGAACCACTGATGGAGGAGGAAAAAATCGATCATTGGATCGAGCTCTATAAAGTGGAGGACACCCTGGAACTCTTAGAGGACTATGGGGAGGAGAAAGAAGAAGAGTGGGACCAAAATTGGTACATAGAACGGCAAATCAGCGGGTTTTTGGAACGGGGACTGATGGAGACGGGCATTTTTTTCATCCATTTGGGACTGTTTTTTCAGAGTCTTTACCGTGGGCATCGGAAAATTAGGTTAACGGAAAAGGGGCTCTATACCTTTGAGGGAAAGAAAAAATTATCGAAACTCAGTCACTATAAAATCAGGCCCCGACCGAAGGAAGGGACCGATACCCTATATGTTTATCCGAGGGAGAAAGCCATGCGCTTTTGGGAATCCCACAAGGAACCGAAAAAAGTGATACTGGAGATACAAAGAGAGAATCTTTCGGATTTGGAAGAGACGTTACGTTTAGCCGATGTGAAAAAGGAGGAAGGATAATGATCACCTATGACAGTATCGTTGCCGCGGGAAAAAGAATTGAAAAGGAGATTTACCATACCCCTTTGGAGTCTTCCATGTACCTGGGGAAAGGGGATCAACGGGTATACCTGAAGCTGGAGGCCCAGCAGAAACTGAAAAGTTTTAAAGTTCGGGGGGCCCTGAGTAAAATGATGAATCTCAGTGAAAAAGAGAAACAGCGGGGGGTGATCACCGTCTCCTCGGGAAACCATGGAAGCGGGGTAAGTTATGCCGGGGCGGTTTTAAAAGGGGTGAACGCAACGGTGGTGGTCCCCGAGTCCACACCGAAGTCCAAGGTGGAAAAAATTCGTTATTACGGCGCCAGGGTGATTTTACAGGGGGAAAACTTTGACGGGGCCAACAGGTATGCGAAAAAATTGATTGAAGAGCAGGGGCTGACCTATATTGATGCCTGTTCCGATGAGGATGTGATTTCGGGCCAGGGAACCATGGGTTTGGAAATCCTAAAAAGCAATCCCTCCATTGACACCCTTTTGGTACCCATCGGCGGTGGGGGCATGATTACCGGCATCAGCATCGCCGCCAAAGCCCTGAAGCCGGAGATTACTGTAATCGGGGTGCAAACCGCGGCTTGCCCCGCCATGGTGGCGGCAATGAAAGAAGGGGTGTTCTATGAGGAATACCCCACGGCCCCCAGCATTTGTGATGCATTGGTGGGGGGCGTGGGAAAGATCCCCTATGAACTTTCCAAAACCGCCATTGATGACATCCTGGTGGTGTCGGAAAGAGGGATAAAAAAAGCCACGAAGCATCTGCTAACGAAGGAAAAGGTGGTGTCGGAGCCTTCGGGAGCCGTGGGGGTGGCGGCCTTGATGGAACAGAGGGAGAGGATCCCGGGAAAGGAAATTGCGGTGGTGGTATCGGGAGGAAATTTAGATGAAGAGTTATTAAAAAAGCTGCTGGAAAGTTGATTTCCAACAGCTTTTTTTTCTCCGATTTTCATAAGAAAACCCAAAGCGAGTTTATAACTCCGGTACCGGAATCTTCTTGGCTCCGCCGGGGGTAAGCTTATCGTGGAGTTTGTTTCGATAGTCCTCCAGGTAAGGGATTTCTTCCCGAGCCCAGTAGAGGGCTTCTTTGTCGATGGCTCGGATCATCAGCTCTTCCTTTTTATCCGAGGCCTCCGCCAGCAGGTCTCCCAAGGGACTGATCAACTTGCTTTTTCCACAGCTGTGGTTCCCTACGGTGTTGACACCGAGGACATAAACCGTATTGTCCAAGGAACGGGCGGGGAGTTGGATATCCCAGCGGTGAGAGGCGCCCAGGGACCAAACCGAAGGACAGACGATGATCTCCGCGCCGGCTAAAGCCAATAAACGGCTGGGTTCCGGGAACTCCATTTCGTAACAGATCAAAATTCCGATGGTGCCCACTTTGGTTTTGAAAACCGGGTACTGCACCTCGCCGGGGGTGAATATTTTGGCTTCCCGGCCCCAAAGCATACTTTTTCGCACAATGCCCCGCAGTTCCCCGTCATTGTCAATCACGGCGACGGAAATGTGCAAATGGTCTCCCTCTCCCTGTTCCACAAAGGGACAGATGATGGAAGCATCGGCTCGTTTCGCCTCCTCCTGCATCAAAGAGACGGTTCTTCCCTCCCGGGTTTCCGCCAGTAAAGAAAAGGCATTCCGTGATAAATAATATCCTGTGGTCCAAAGCTCCGGCAAAACGATTAAGTCCACGTTTTCCTCCGAGGCTTTTCGAATGTAATCGATTCCCCGCTTCAGATTAGCATCCACATCATGCATAATCGGGGTTAACTGTATAGCGGCCACTTGAAACATGTATATTCCTCCTTACTGTAAAAGCCGAAGCCCTATGACTCCGCTTCGATTGCTATAAATATGATATACCCATAAACTTTTAAGTTAATAAGTAAAAGAATTTTTGTTATACTATAATTGCGGGATTATCAATAGAAAAGATCCAAGAATCATAAAACAACCTAAAAAGGGAGATGATTGTTCGTGAAAAAAGGAATCCTGATTGCATTGACCTTGGCCGTGCTGGTCATTGTTCTACGTCCCTTTGTAATGGATTATCTGGACTTGGTTCATTATAACAGAGAGATTGAAAACCTTCAAATTAAAAGCCCGGAGATCGCCGCCTTAGAAGACGGAGAATACCACGGGATGTATCAGGTCTATGATATAAAAGCCCGGGTAGCCCTGGAAATTCATTCGGGAAAGATTGTGGATATTGACTTGGACCATGAGCACCAACGGGGGTATAATGCGGAGGAGATTGCCCAACGAGTGATGGAGGAACAGAGCCTGGAAGTGGATATGGTCACGGGGGCCACCCACAGCAGCAAGGTGATTTTAAAAGCGGTGGAAAAGGCCCTTTGCAACGTTGAAGAGGCATCCTGTGAAGAGCCTTAGAGGGGAAAGAAACCGGGGCCTTTTTTTAAGAAAGAACCCGGTCTATAAAAAAAACAGCAGCAGATCCAGAACCACGGCGATGACAAACACCACAAAGGCTCGGTAAAGGTGAATCAGCCGTTCTTTCCGCTGGGAAACCTTTTCCATGTACTGTTCCTTGAAGTCCCTTTTAAACATGTTTTTTACCAGCTTCTTGTCCCGGGAAACACCGAAAAACAAAGCGTAAAATCCTAAGACCACTCCCATGAGGAAAATGGCATTATTTATCAGTGTTGTAAGGGGTTCATCGGATAGAAAAAATCCGTAAAGCATACCGAGAACCGCGGCAAGGACTGCGGCTAACAGCCCCTCCTTCGTGATCAGCCAAAGAACGGCGGATAGTTTGGGGGGGGCGTTATGGTTTTGGGGATCATTTTGGGGATCATAAGAGGGGCGCATAGAATACTTCCTTTCAATAATTTTGAGAATTGCATTTGAAATTTGAGAATTGTATTTGCAATGGGAGTCAAATTATGGTTTAATGAAAAAAGCCGGGGAAAATAATTGGCTTTGAGTATATTTTTTTCGATTTTCCCAAAGGCAAGGGACACATGCCTCGAAATCATTATACACCCTAATTCCTGAAAAGGCTAGAGACTGTAATAAAAAATTGATATGGATAAAGAAAGCAATACATCCTCAGACGTATTGCAAAGAAAAAAAATATAGGGTATAATACTTTTATTGATTGAAGCAGCTATGGGCTAAATATTCAAAAAACTCCTAATTCAATAAGGAATTTGAAATGAGCGAAAGCATAAAGAATTGCTGAAAAGTCCGGTAGCCGCTTAAATTTTCAGTCGAATTTATTACAAATTTTGAACCGAACCTAAAATTTTTGCAAATGATCGGATTCGGGCTTTTTCAACAGGATATTACTTTCATCGGGATCCCTAGGACTTCGGTGAAATTAATATAAACCAAATTTTTATTTAAGGGGGAGAAAGTAAATGAACAGTAAGAAAATTGCATTATTGTTAGCTTTATTAATGATGGTTGCAGCCTTCGCCATCGGCTGTGGCGACGAAGCGGCTACGGACAACCTGATTGTAGCCCAGGGTGCCGATGCCGACTCACTGGATCCGCATGCAACCAACGATCAACCTTCTTCAAGAGTCATGAAGCAGATTTACCAAAGTTTGGTTGACCAGAATGAAGACATGGAACTGGTTCCCGGTCTTGCAGAGGAATGGGAACAAATTGACGAGTTAACCTTCGAGTTTAAGCTTCGAGAAGGTGTAATGTTCCACAACGGTGAAGAATTAACGGCCAGCGACGTCGAGTTTACCCTGCTTCGGGCCCTGGAATCTCCCGATGTAGGACACATTGTGGGAGCCATTGACCCTGACGGATTTGAAATCATTGATGATTATACCATCAGAATTTCAACGGTAGAGCCCTTTGCCCCACTTCTTGCCCATTTAGCCCACACCGCTTCTTCCATCTTAAACCAATCTGCAGTGGAGGAGTACGGGGATGACTATGGTGAGAACCCAGTAGGCACCGGTCCATACATGATGGACAACTGGACCCGAGGATCCGAGATTCACTTAGAAAGATTTGAAGATTTCCACGGTGACAACGGTCAAATGGAAAGAATCACCTTCCGAAACATCCAAGAGGACGGAAACCGAACCATTGAGCTGGAAACCGGAGAAATCCACATTGCCTATGATGTTCTTCCTACGGACATCTCCAGAATTGAAGGAAACGACGAGTTGGAACTAGCCCGAGACCTGAACTTCTCTACGGTATATCTTGGATTTAACGTAGAAAAAGAACCCTTCGACGACGTACGGGTTCGACAAGCGATCAACTACGCCATCGACGTGGAATCCATCATCGACACGGTAATGGAAGGTTCCGGAGAAGTGGCCACAGGCCCCATCGGTCCCATGGTATGGGCAGCCAATGAAGATCTTGAGCCCTACGGACATGATGTTGAAAGAGCCCAGGAGTTAATGGACGAAGCCGGTTACGGCGACGGATTCTCCACAACCATCTGGACCAATGACAATCAACTGCGTCAAGACATCGCCCAAATCGCCCAAAGCCAGTTAGAGGACATCGGAATCGAAATCGACATCGAAGTCCTTGAGTGGGGAGCTTATCTAGAGGGAACCGCTGCGGGAGAACATGATATGTTTATCCTAGGTTGGGTTACCGTAACCGGAGACCCTGACTACGGACTGTATGCATTGTTCCATTCCGAGCAATTCGGCGCAGCCGGAAACCGAACCTTCTACGCCAATGACCGGGTTGACGAACTGCTGGAAGAAGCCAGACGTTCCGCGGATCCCGATGTACGGGAAGCAGCATATATGGAAGCCCAGGAAATCGTACGGGATGAAGCCCCTTGGTTGTTCCTGAACACCGGAGAAGACCGAACGGGACTTCGATCCAATGTAAGCGGATTTAGAAACCACCCGGCGGGTCACCACCCACTATGGAACGTAATCGTAGAATAAAATAGTACCATAAAGATAATGACATCTGTAATACAGGTGTGCTGACAGAATAGGTAAGTCACAGTAGGGTCATATATATGACCCTACTGTGCTGTTCAGAACTATTTTGAAAATTCATCATACTCAATAAAAAGTTCACAATCCTTATAGATTCAGGAAGGAGGAGTAACAATGTTAAAGTATATTGGTCGAAGAATACTGCTATTGCTTCCCGTTTTAATTGGCGTATCCTTCATCGTTTTCACTCTAATGTACATCACCCCGGGAGATCCTGCAGCCATGCAGCTTGGGGAACAGGCAACGGAAAGAGAAATTCTGCAACTTCGAGAGCAAATGGGGCTGGATGACCCCTTTATCGTACAATACGGACGGTTTGCCCGGGATGTCTTTACCCGAGCGGATTTCGGGAGATCCTACAGAACCAACGCACTGGTATTTAATGAACTCTTAAGCCGATTTCCCACCACGTTGACCCTGGCGGCAACCGGGGTTTTGGTAGCGGTGGTCATCGGAATCCCGGTGGGGATCATCTCCGCAACGAAACAGTACTCCCTGTTTGACAATGCAGCCATGATGTTTGCACTTCTGGGAGTATCGATGCCCAACTTCTTTCAGGGCCTCGTGGCCATACTCCTGTTCTCCGTAGGTTTGGGGTGGTTCCCCTCCTCGGGATATTCAACCCCTATGCATATGATTCTGCCCGCCATAACCATCGGAACCAGTTCCGCGGCGATGATCACAAGGATGACCAGATCCAGTATGCTTGAGGTAATTCGTCAGGACTATATTCGAACCGCCCGGGCGAAGGGGCAAAAGGAATCCAAGGTAATCAATCAGCATGCCCTGAAAAATGCGTTAATCCCTGTGGTTACCGTAATCGGTCTGCAGTTCGGTTACTTACTGGGAGGCGCGGTACTGACGGAAACCGTTTTTTCCATTAACGGAATCGGACTATTGATGGTTAACTCCATTCGAATGCGGGATTTACCCATGGTACAGGGAGGGGTTTTATTCATTGCCCTGACCTTTAGTGTGATTAACCTGGGCGTGGATATTTTATACGGATTTATTGATCCTCGAATCAAGGCTCAATACAAGTAATCAGAAAAGGAGGTTCTGAAATGTCATCAAAAACGGAAGATTCAAGAAACCAAGACTTAATGGAAAAAGAAAAAAAGCCGAAGGCAAAGGATTTAACCCAAGACGACGCGGTAGTGAAAAACTATCAGTCCCAGACGGAAATCCACAGCCGGCCCGGTGATGTGGAGCCGGAAGCCATTGATGTAAAAGGGATAGAACCGGAGAAACGAAAAAGTCAGTGGGCAGAGGTTTGGAAACGGTTGATCAGAAACAAAGCGGCCATTGCCGGCATGATTGTTATATTGATCCTTATTTTGACCGCCATTTTTGCGGACTTTATCGCTCCTTATCACTACTCTACCCAAGACCTGCAAAACGTTCGGCAGGCCCCAAGTTCCGAAAACTGGTTTGGAACCGACAACTTCGGACGGGATATTTTCAGCCGGGTGGTATACGGTAGTAGAATTTCAATCCAGGTAGGTTTTATCGCCGTCGGTGTGGCCATGGTACTCGGCGGAATCCTGGGATCTATTTCCGGATATTACAGCGGTAGAATTGATAATGTTATTATGCGATTGATGGACGTACTCCTGGCCATACCGGGAATTTTATTGGCCATCGCCATTGCAGCGGCCCTCGGGCCGGGTCTGGTCAATGTAATGATCGCCGTAGGTATTGCATCGATCCCAAGGTACGCCCGGATCGTTCGAGCTTCGGTACTCTCTTTGCGGGATCAGGAGTTTGTAGAGGCGGCCAGAGCCGTCGGTGCCAACGATTTTAGAATTATTACAAAGTATATCTTGCCAAACTGTATGGCACCGATTATTGTACAGGGAACCCTCGGGGTGGCGGAGGCCATTCTTGCTGCGGCGGGACTAAGCTTTATCGGACTGGGAATTCAACCACCGATTCCTGAGTGGGGGGCAATGCTTTCCACGGCTCGGGTATATATCCGGGATGCCTGGTGGATGTCGATTTTCCCGGGACTTGCGATTATGGTTACCATCTTCGGACTGAACCTGCTAGGGGATGGACTGCGGGATGCTCTTGATCCGAGATTAAAGAATTAAAGTCAATGAAAGGAGTGTAAGACATGGCGAAGGATTTATTGAAAGTAAAGGACTTGTCCATTCAATATAGTACCGATGAAGGGGTTGTAAAAGCGGTAGATAATATGACCTTTGAAATCGGTGTGGGAGAGACCATCGGTATCGTAGGAGAGACGGGAGCCGGGAAAACCACCACCGCCCTGGGTATCATGCAACTGGTCCCTGATCCTCCGGGAAAAATCGTTCAGGGAGAGATTATGTTTAAGGGGGAGGACCTGTTAAAGAAGAATGAAGAGGAAATGCGAAAAATACGGGGGAATAAAATCTCCATGATTTTCCAGGATCCCATGACTTCCCTTAACCCGGTAATGACCACCGAGGACCAAATTGCGGAAGTGATTTTGCTTCACCAGAACCTAAACCCAAAGGAAGCCATGGAAAAGGCCAGGGATATGATCGAGACCGTGGGAATTCCAAGGGAACGGGGAAAGGAATACCCCCATCAGTTCAGTGGAGGGATGCGCCAGCGGATCGTCATCGCCATTGCCCTGGCCTGTAATCCGGAACTTTTGATTGCCGACGAACCCACCACGGCTCTGGATGTGACCATTCAGGCCCAGGTGTTGAAGCTGATGAAACGGCTGAAGGAAGAATTTGAAACCTCCATGATTATGATCACCCATGACCTGGGGGTTGTGGCCAATATTTGCGATAAAGTAGCAATTATGTACACCGGGTATGTGGTAGAGTATGCAAAAGTACGGGACCTCTATGAGAATCCTCTGCACCCCTACACCCAAGGACTGTTTGGATCCATTCCCAATGTGGAAGAGGATGAAGACCGATTAAAACCGATCAAAGGTTTAATGCCGGACCCCACGGAGATTCCTCCGGGATGTCCCTTTAATCCAAGATGCCCCAAAGCCATGGACATCTGTCGAAGCGTATTGCCGGAACGAGTGGAAGTGGAAGAGGGACACTTTGTAAACTGCCATCTGTATCCGGCGGAAGAATATCAAAAGTAGGAGGTGAAAGGAATGTCGAATAATATTTTAG
>CAZTIJ010000004.1:0-2142 GCA_964613365.1 uncultured Clostridiaceae bacterium
TAGGCTACTCGAACGAGAAGCCCCCACTTCTATAAGTGGTGGGAGTATGTCACTAGGTGCTTATACCTTAAACCGCTCCACCACTTCCATCAAATCATAGGAAAGGTTGGTCAACTGCTCCGAGGCGCTTTGAATTTCCTCCATGGAGGCGGTTTGCTCCTCGGTGGCGGCGGAGGCCTCCTCGGTGCTGGCGGCGTTCTCCTCGGCGATGGAGGCCAGTTGATTGATTACGTCCACAATCTCCTCTTTTTTATCCAGCATGGCCTGTACATAGGATTCCACTCCGCCGGTCTCTTCCTTGGTGTTGTCAATGGCATTGGACAGGTCGTCGAAGATGCCCTTGGTGGCGCTCACCGCCTGACCCTGGTCGGTTATGGTGCCCTCCAGGTTTTTCATATCCTTCACCGCTACTTCGGACTTTTCCTTTAGGACCTTGACGATGTCCTCGATCTCCTTGGTGGAGTGGGAGGCCTGTTCCGCAAGCTTTCGTATTTCATCGGCCACTACGGCGAAGCCCCGACCCGCTTCTCCCGCCCGGGCGGATTCGATGGCGGCGTTCAGTGCCAATAGCCCGGTCTGCTCGGAGATGGAGTGGATCACGATACTGGCCTTATTGATTTTTTCCGTATTGGCATCGGTTTCCTGAATGATGTTGGAAACCTCGGTGGTTACCCGGTTAATGGTGTCGGTTTTCTCCGACAGATCCTCCACCACGGTGAGTCCCCGGGAGCGGAGCTGATCCGCATTTTCCGTGGATTTTTTCAGGCTTTCCGTGCTACTCCATACATTTTCAATGGTTCTGGCCATTTCATTGACCTTCTCGGTCCCCTCGGTGGTGTTCTGGGCCTGATTGTCCGCGGTTTCCGCAATTTCCTGGATCGTCTTGGACAGATCCTCCGAGGCCCCCGAGGACTGTTTCGCCGTCTCCATTAAAATTTCCGATGACTGGGTGGCCTTCCCCGAGGCCTCTTTTACGGAGGTGATCAGGGTTTTCAGGTTCCCGCTCATCTGGGCGAAGGACCGGGACAGATCCCCCACCTCGTCCTTGGCCCGACTTCCGTTAAAGGCCAGGGTCAAGTCTCCGTTGGATACCCGCTCCGCCTCCTGTTGAAGCTCTTTTAAGGGCTTGGCAATTCCCCGGGATAATACCACGGTTACCACCACGGCAATGGCCAGGGCGATGGTTAAGAACAGCAGCAACTCCCGCTGCTCCGAGGCCACCTGGCCCTCCGCCTGTTGGATAATCCCTTGGGTTTCCTGCTGCATATGATCACTGACCACAACAAAGGCTTCATCGATGTTTCGAATTCGACTTTCCACGTTTCTCAGTCTTCGTTCAAGGAACTGTTCTCCGTCGGTGCCCATACTGGGGACGATGTTTTCATAGAGAACGGATTCCATGCTGTCCTTTAATATTTCGATTCGCTCCAGCTCCTGGATGATTTCCGGGTCCCGGACCTGTGCCGACACCCGTTCGAACAGTTCATCAAAGCGCTCCGCCGCATCGTCGTAATTGGACAGGGTGGCCTCCCGCTGCAGGATGGCATACTCGTAGATGTATCCGTACTGTCTCCAAAGCTCCGCATCCATTTGGGCCACATCATTATAGGCTTGGGCCGCGGCGTTGGAGTCCATAATCGCATCCTCCAAATCACTGTAGGCACTCCAGGCCTGATAGGCCACAAAGCCGAAAATCAAAATCACCAGCAGAAAGCCCAGGGCGATTTTATTTCCGATGCGAAGATTCATGGCGATGCTGCCCAAGGGGTTTTCCTTTTTATTCTTTTTATTCTTTTTACCCTTCTTTTGTTTTTCCGATTTTTCCGGTGTATTCCCTTCCTCTTGCTGTTTTTCAGAGTCTCCCCCATCATTCTCCCCGACGGACTGATGTTCATTTCCTTGATCCTCAGCCTGGGAATTCTTCTCTTCCTCGTTCTCCTTCTGATATGTATAATCTCCCTCGGCGGCCCCTTGCTGTGCCTCCGGTTCCTCCCTGTATGTATCCCCTTCGAAGACTGCCCCTTCCCCTTCGGCCATGTCCCCGTATGTACCCTCTTTAGTATCCGGCTCTTCTGTTCTCTCCGGTTCTTCCCCGGGATCTGATGCTTCCGGTACCTCTTCTCCTTCCGGTCCCGATTCCTC
>CAZTIJ010000004.1:2242-30873 GCA_964613365.1 uncultured Clostridiaceae bacterium
TTCCTCCCGGTCCGCCCCCGTGTCCCCTAGGGCTTTTCCTTCCTCTTCGGAGCCTTCTAGCTGATTCTTCTCATCCTTAAAGCCGTCTTTCATCTGACCTTCGCCTCCTTGATTGTAGATTCCTATTCCTTTGTGGTTCGAACTATCCCATTATTTTATCATAGCTTTCGGGATATTGCATCTGTATTTTCACAATTTTCAACGGAGGCAATAAAATTATTTTTTTCATAAAAATTTTAATATTGTGGTAAGTCCGGGGTAACCATGATAAAATTACTTTATGTTTAAATTTATTATAAGGAGTGAGTCCATGAAACGGGAAACAATCGATGAGAAGTATCTTTGGGATTTACGGGATCTGTATGTCTCCGATGAGGCCTGGGAGGATGCCTTTCAAAAGATCCGGGAAAGCGCCAAGGCCTTCGGTCTGTATAAGGGGCGACTGCTGGAAAGCAGCGAAACCCTGCTGTCCGCCCTGGAAACCTATGAAAATCTGTCACGAAAGCTGGCCAATCTGGTGGTCTATGCCCGGCTGAAAATGGATGAAAACACCAAGGACAGCAAATACCAGGGGATGGTGTCCCGGTCGGAAAAACTGGCCACGGAGATCCAAAAGGAAAACGCCTTTTTCATCCCGGAACTGCTGGAGGGGGATGAACAAACCATCAAGCAGCTCTTAGAGCACCCAGACCTTGCCCATTACCAAAAGTTTTTCGACGATCTGCTACGGAAAAAACCCCATATTCTCTCCGAGGAAATGGAGTCGGTGCTGGCCCAGGTGGGAGAGTTGGGCGACGCCCCAAGCAATGCCTACGGCATGCTGTTGAATGCGGATATGACCTTTGAGGATGCGGTGGACGCCCGGGGAGAAACCCATGCCATCACCAACGGCTCCTACGTCCCCCTATTAATGTCCAAGGACCGGACCCTTCGAAGGGATGCCTTTGAAAAATACTATAAGGTTTACAAAGACCATATCAATACCCTGTCCAGCCTGTTGCAAAGTGAAGTGAACAAGAACATCTTCTTCAGCCGCATGCGCAACCACGGATCGGCCCGGGAGGCGGCCCTGTTTCAAAACAACATCCCCGTCACCGTCCCCGACCGGCTGATTGAAGCGGTCAACAACAACCTGGAAAGCTTTTATAAATACATGAGGCTACGTAAGAAGGTACTGGGCGTGAAGGAGCTTCACCTGTATGACGTGTACACCCCCATCGTCGCCGATGTGGACTTTCCCATTTCCTACGACGAAGCGAAGGAGATGGTCACCGAAGCCGTGGGGCCCCTGGGTAGGGATTACCAACAGGGCATCCGCTCCGCCTTTGACCAGCGTTGGATCGATGTGTACGAAACCGAAGGAAAACGCTCCGGAGCCTACTCCTCGGGAACCTACGACTCCCGACCCTATGTACTGTTGAATCATAAGGAGGATATGAACTCCATGTTCACTTTGGCCCATGAGCTGGGACATTCCATGCACAGCTACTTAACCAGAGAAAACCAGCCCTATGTCTACGGCAATTACTCGATCTTTGTGGCGGAGGTGGCCTCCACTACCAACGAAGCCCTGTTGAACGACTATCTTTTAAAAACCGTAGAGGACAAGGAAAAGCGAAAATACATCCTAAACCACTATTTAGAGCAGTTCCGGGGTACCATCTTCCGCCAGACCATGTTTGCCGAGTTTGAACGGGATATCCATGCCCGGGTGGAACAGGGGGGTGCCCTGACCAACGAATTCCTGTGCGATCATTATCGGAAGCTGAATGAGAAGTACTTCGGCCCCGATGTGGTCATCGATCCCGAGATTCAATACGAATGGTCCCGGATTCCCCATATGTACTACAATTTTTATGTATACCAGTACGCCACCGGATTTTCCGCCGCCATCGCCCTGTCGGATCAGATCTTAAAGGAAGGACAGCCCGCCGTGGATCGCTTCTTAGCGTTTTTATCTGCGGGATCCAGCGATTATCCCATCGATATTTTGCGAAGGGCCGGCGCCGATATGGAGACCCGGGACCCGGTTTCCAACGCCATGGAGGTTTTCAAAGCCGGGGTGGAAGAGTTGGAACAGCTGATGTCGGAGTCCTAACAAGAAAAGAGCCGAATCCTAGGGGATCCGGTTCTTTTTTTCTTTTCCGTGGTTCTTCGGGAACCCATTGTCCTGGGCGACTTCCTGCAAATGTCCCATATCTCCCTCCAACAAAAACCGTCTTTCCTCTCCCTTGATCTCTAAAATCGAAAGATTGGTACCGTACATAAAGGGGGGATTCCAAAATTCCTTCACGGAAAGGTTTTTCACCAGGACATAAATGGCTTTGATCACCACCGCATGGGCCACCAGCAAACACACGGCCTCCCCTTGGTCCTTTCTCCGTCCCAGGAGCCTGAGCCCGTGACCCACCCGGGCCAAAAGTTCTTCAAAGCTCTCTCCCTCCACCGGTTGAAACTTTTCCGGAGCCTCCCAGAAATTCCGGTATCCCTCACCGTAGACCCCTTCAATTTCCCCAAGGGTTCTTCCCTCCCAGAGACCGAAGTGCATCTCTCGAAAGTGGGACACTTCCTCAATGGGAAGGTTCCGGTCTCCCCGAAGAATTTCCGCGGTCTCCAGGGCTCTTCCCAGGGGGGAGCTGTAAATATGATGAAACTCCACGGAGGCCAGGCGCTTTTGCAGTTTTTTCGCATCGGAAATCCCCTTCGCCGTCAGGGAAGAGTTTTGCCTCCCCTGCATGCGTCCCTGCTGGTTCCACTGGGTTTCTCCGTGTCGGGTGATATAGATTTTCATGGGTTTGTTTCCTCCTTCTTTTCTTCTTTCCCCTTCGTTACACTGCCGGCTCTTTGGGTATATATGCCGTAGACAAAATACAAAGGAGTGTTGAATCATGGATATGAATTATCAAGTCACTACGGACAAATCCTTTACCGAAGCGATTCAGGCGCTGAAAGTCAGCCTTTCCAACCATAACTTCGGAGTGCTCAATGAACTGAATTTCCAAAATACCCTGAAGTCCAAAGGGGTGGACTTCCACGAAGACTTCCATCTATTGGAGGTTTGCAATCCCCAAAAAGCCAAGGAAGTCCTGGATCAGCATTTGGAGATGGCCTTTTTCCTCCCCTGCAAAGTGGGGGTTTATAAGAAATCCGGCCAAACCCATATCGGTATGCCCCTGCCCACCAAACTGATGGCCATGATGGACAACGAAGACCTTTCCACCGTCGCCCGGGAGGTGGAAGACGTCCTGATTGCCGCCATTGAAGAGGCGAAATAGGCACGGTCCCCGAACCGGGGAAGGCTCCCAAGGGGGGCCTTTTTTTATTATCTCAAACTCCCGGGGAAAAGAAAAGTCCGGGATTTTCTCCCTAACCTTCGATGGGCAATTTTCAATCCTCTCATTTTTCCAACTCTTTTGGAAAATCCATAGAAAATTTTTTTAATATGTAGTAAACTATTTTTATCAAGGGTTTGTAGAAATTGATTCCCCCAAAACCCAATACCCATAAGGAGGCAAACCATGAAACATAATTTGGAAAAATACGCAGAACTGCTGGTGCGAACCGGCATCAACATTCAACAGGACCAGATTTTAGTCATCAACAGCCCCATCGAATGTGCGGATTTCGCCCGACTGGCCAGTATCAAGGCCTATGAATCCGGAGCAAAGGACGTGGTGATTCGCTGGATCGATGAAAAATCCACCAAAATCCGTTTCGACATGGCCAAGGATGAAGTCTTCGACGAATTTCCCCAATGGCTGAAGGTAATGCTGGAGGGCTACGCCAAGGAAGGGGCCGCCTTCTTAAGCATCGCCGCATCGGATCCGGAATTGATGAAGGATGTGGATCCCAAGCGAATGAGTCGACAGCAAAAAACCATGAGTCAGGGACTGGAATACTACCGTACCCGAATGATGACCAACCAGAACGTATGGTGCGTGGCCTCCATCCCCACGATCCCCTGGGCGAAGAAAGTCTTCCCCGAAGCCGATGAACAACAGGCAATGGACCAACTGTGGGAGGCCATATTCAAAGCGGTACGGGTGGACCGGGAGGACCCGGTGGCCGCCTGGGAGGAACATCAGAATAATTTGAACCGGCGGCTGGATTTCTTAAACAACCATGATTTCAAAGCCCTGCGCTATAAAAACCGCGCCGGCACCGATGTAACCCTGGAGCTTCCCGAAGACCATCGCTGGGTGGGCGGGGGAGACAAAGGCCCCCACGGCAAGGTATTCTTTGCCAACATGCCCACGGAGGAGGTCTTTACGTTGCCGAAGGCCGACGGAGTGGAAGGCACCGTGGTCAGCTCCATGCCGCTAAATTACAACGGCAACCTGATCGAAGACTTTCGCTTTACCTTTTCCAAGGGAAAGGTGGTGGATTTTGATGCCGGCAAGGGAAAGGAGGTTCTTCGAGAGTTGTTGGATACCGACGAAGGGGCCAAGCATCTCGGGGAAGTGGCCCTGGTTCCCTATGATTCCCCCATCTCCAACCAAGGGATCCTGTTTTACAATACCCTGTTCGATGAGAATGCCTCCTGTCATTTTGCCCTGGGTAAAGCCTATCCCAGCTGCCTGCAAGGGGGAGACAACCTTTCCAAGGAAGAGCTGATACAGGCGGGAGCCAACGATTCCCTGACCCATGTGGACTTTATGATCGGTACCGAGGATCTGGAAATCTACGGCATCACCGGGGAGGGAAAAGAAATCCCCGTATTCCAGCAGGGGAATTTCGCCCCATTCTAAATCCCCTTTTGTAAAATCGCCACTCCCTTTTTCTGCTGTTTACCAAAGTCTCGATTCCCTTTTCCCAAATTCGGGAAAGGAAAAAGCCGCCCCTTCCGTCCTTAGGACAGGGAAGGGGCGGCTTTTTTCCGTCGAAAACTGTGTTTGATGAAAATATACAGACCGAAAAGAATGATTCCGGCGCTGATCAGCTGGGCCTGTGTGGGCACCTCCCGAAGGATGAAAAAGCCCAGAATCGTGGCTCCGATCGGCTCTCCCAACAGGGCCACGGAAACCTTATTGGCCTCCACGTACTTCAACGCCCAATTAAACACCGTATGGCCGCCGATGGTGGAAAACAGAGCCAGGGCCAAAAATATCAGATAGTCTCCGGTTTCATAGGGGGTAATCGGCACCCGCCAAAGAAGGTTCAACCCCAACAAAGTGACGCTGCAGCTGCCATAGGCCAGGTATACGTAATCCAGATTGGATACGTATTTCCGTATCCCCCTGCCCAACAGAACGTAGACCGACGCAAAAGCTCCCCCCAGTACCGCCAAAAGGTCGCCGTAGAAATGCCCGCCGCCGCCGAAAAAATCCGACAGTCCGATAAAGGCACTGCCCAGTATGGCAATCCCCATCCCCAACAGCTGTCCCCGGCCCAGGGCCTCCTTATAAAATAAATATCCGAGAATTGCGGTAAACAGGGGCTGCAGGCTTACCAGCACCGTGGAGGAGGCAATGGTGGTGTGCTTTAGGGATTCGATCCAGGCGGCAAAATGCAGGGCCAGGAAGAAACCGCTGAGAAGAGCCAGCCCCACCCCCTTTTTTCCGATGGTCCTTAGGGGAATCCCTCCTTTTTTCATCACCAAGGGGGTGAAAAGGAAAAAGGTAATCACCATTCGATACAGGGCGATGACCGTGGAGGGGGCCTCGGTGGAGCGGATCAGCACCGCGGAAAAGGATACGCCCAATATCCCCAACCCCATAATACCGTATACCTTTCCCAACTTTTTTTCTTCCATTTTTTCTCCTCCCTTGCCTCGTTTAAGAACCGGGGCAAATTTTTACCCGGCCATGGCCTTTCGGCTTTTCCATAAAGGATTTGCCTTAAAAGGGCTTTTGATATACACTATTACAAAAACATTGCTCCAGTACGGAAAGGAGGGTTCCCATGAAAAACCCGTTTTTTGTCCAAGGGCTCAAAGGCGGAGTTCCCATTGCCCTGGGCTATCTTCCCATTGCCATCGCCTTCGGGATCTTAACCGCCTCCCAGGGGCTGTCCCCTTCCACGGGGATTTTGATGTCCCTTACGGTTTTCGCCGGGGCCAGCCAGTTTGTGGCGGTGAATCTGATGTCCCTGGGGGCCGCCGCCGGGGAAATTATTCTGACCACCTTTATGGTAAACTTTCGCCATTTTCTCATGGGCGCTTCTCTGGCCCAGCGCCTGGAGGAAGGGCTCTCCCGTGGCTATCGAAGCCTGTTGGCCTTCGGAATCACCGACGAAACCTTTTCCTTGGCCTCGGTGACGGAGCTTGACCGGGATGAAAAACTCCCCTTTTCCTTTTTAGCGGGGCTGATGCTGATCTCCTTCGGTGCCTGGAACCTGGGGACCTGGATAGGACTGTTTATGGGAAACATCCTGCCGGAGATTGTGCAAAACAGTATGGGCATTGCCCTTTATGTAATGTTCATCGGTTTGCTGGTGCCCTCGGTGAAAAATTCTTTGCCCATCGGGGTGGTGGCCCTGACGGCCATGGCTACCCATAGCGCCATTACCTTTATTCCCCGGGTCCCCGACTTTTCCCCGGGATGGAACATCATTCTTTCCACCATGGTGGGGGCCTTGGTGGGTACCCTATTGTTTCCAAAGGAGGATTCCCATGAATAATACCCTATTAGTGGTCCTCGGTATGGCCATGGTCACCTATATTCCCCGGATGCTTCCCATGGTGCTGTTGAAAAACCTTCGACTACAGCCCCGGGTAAAACGTTTTCTCAGCTTCATTCCCTTCGCCGCCCTGGGGGCCCTGATTTTTCCCGAAATCCTTTATTCCACCGACAGCGTCCCTTCTTCCCTGGTGGGGGCCTTCTTCGCCCTGGGGGTGGCTCTTTGTTCCAAAAACCTGATCCTGATCGTTCTTTCCGGAATTTTCGGAAGCTTTTTTTATCAGCTGTTCTTCTAGCCTTGAACCTTTAGGCCTTTTTGCCTTTCCTTCCTCACGCTTTTAAAAAGACTTACAAAGTTCGTTTGATCACCCGGTTATTTTCCTGGAGCAAATCGATTTTCTTGCCCTGATCCTTCCCCCGTACAATTCGGACCACCGGTCGGGTAAAGAAGTTCCGGTGAACCTCCGCCACCGCCGCAACATTTCCGTCACTGAGTTCCACTAAGGTATTCACCGGGTAGGGGTTGATGTTTCGAATGAAAATCCGGGTCAGCTCCGGGTCAAAAACCGAGCCGCCCCCTCCCATGATGTACTCTAAGGCCTCGGCCACGGGCACCCCTTTTTTGTAATGACGGTCGGAAATAATGGAATCGTATTTATTGGCCACGGCAATGATCCGGCCGTATAAATGAATGTCCTTTCCCTTTTTTCCCCGGGGATAACCGGAGCCGTCGTAGTGCTCGTGGTGGTCTAAAATTCCCATCCTTATGGTGGCCTCCAGGTTTAGCCGGTCCCTTAAGAACTCAAAACCCTTTTTCGGATGGACCTTCATCTCTTCATATTCCTCGGGGCTTAAGGGTCCCGGTCGTTGCATCAGTTCCGTGGGCATAAACACCAGACCGATATCATGCAGCAGGGCCCCCAGGGCCACCTTCCCCACTTCCTCCCGGTTCAGCCCCAGGCCCACGGCCAGGATCACACTGTGAATCATCACGTTTACCGAATGCTGGTACAGTCCCCGGTTGATGTTTTTCATATCCACCAGTTCCACCACGATCTCTTTTTGATGGAACAGTTCCTCCACCACGGTGGATATCTCCGCCCGAAGAACCCCCATCTTCCCTTCGATCTCTTTCGGGTCTTCCCCTTCCATGGCCTTGGTGAACTTTCGAAGATCATTGATGGCCCGTTGGCGGATTTCCGGTCGGATCACGTCCTCCAACTCATATTCCATGCTGTCTTCCCATATATATACACTGGCATACCCGGATTCCTGTAGTTTCTTGATGATAAAGGGCGAGATATACACCCCTTTTCGTAGCAGGATCTCCCCTTTTTCCGTATACAGACTCTGTCCTAAAATTTGTCCGGGACGCAGTTCTTTTACCGATTGTATTCTCATAGTCATGCGACAGTTTCCTGTCTGCCTCCTTTATTCCTAAGGGCTTTTTCCCTGAGGATGTTTTCTCTTTGGAGCACCGGATCCCTTAGGGGATCCCTTGGTTTGTCGGTCCAAAAACTAATTTTACCACAGGGAAGGAAAAATCGAAACCCCGACTACTCTCGTAGCATCTCCCTATTTTTTTTAATTCTGTGCAACCAGATGTTATAACTGGAGTACAAAAGAAAAAGGGCCATGGCCATGGAGCCCAACGGGTCAAAGTACAGAGCCCAAGGATGGCCTTCAAAGATTTTGCTGGAGGCGAGAATGATGACCAAGGTCAGGTCCATTAAAGCCTTGGCCCGGTAAAGCTTCCACTGGGCATAAAAAATGGAGGAGGCCTCCCGTTTGGCCAGGGATCGATTTTTTCTCCAAAACATGCCGTTAACCAACAGGCCCAGCAGGCCGATGGTCATCCCCGCCCAGATCTGACCCAGGGGCTGGGGATCCCTGAGCTGGGAGGCGGCATTGAAAAAAATCACCCCGAAGGAAAGGGCCATGACCGCCATCACCCCTCGGGCTGCATAATCCTCCAGCTTTTGGGGATCCACCCTTCGTCCCCCCTGCTCCCCCCGGAGGATTTTTTTGTAGATCAGCCAGTTGGAAAACAGCACCATCAGCTCCAGGGTTCTTCTGAAAAAATCCGCCAACACCGTGACGGAGCCGGATTGGTAAAAGGCAAAGCCCGTGGCCAAGGGCGCGGTGGAACTGACAATCCAGGCGGCCCGCAGGGTTCTTTCCTTTTCTGTTTGGATGTTTTGTTTTTTAGCCATGGGCTGCCTCCTATTTTGTACAATCTTTTGTTTTTTCTACGGTTTCCCCTTCATTTTCCCTTCCCATTTGCCCTTCCGCTTCTCCTTACCGCCGGCGGTCCCGCCGGTCAATAAAGGATTTCCACGCCGTTGATGATCCCATAGGCCAAAAAGGTAATCCCGATGGGGATCAGTACATTGTCCAGTCCCTTTTTCGATATCAGTTCGATGATCCCTCCCGCCGTCCCGAGAAAGAGGGCAATCAGAAGGTTCACCCCCGGTGGAAAGGAATGAAAGAGGGTCAAAACCCCCCAGTTCACCAGGGCCGCGGGAATGATAAAGGCCCGAAATCCCCGATGGGTTTTGTTGGGATCCACCAGCCGGTGTCGGAAATTCCTCTTCCCGTAAAGTCTTCCCACCACTGCGGCAAAGGCATCCCCTAAACTCCAGGTCATGACCCCGAAAAGAATGAAATGTTTGTTCTCCTCTCCACCGATGGCCCAGAAGGTGAGGATTAAAAAAGCAAAGGTGGCCGCCACCAACAACACCTGATGCCTGAGTTTCGTATCCCCCCGTTTCCGGTCCCTGCGAATTCTGTTCAGAAAGGGGGCGTCTTCAAAGACCACAATGACAATATAGGCCACGGTAAACATCCCCAAAAAGGAGGCCAGGGCGCTTTTCCACCCGGGAAAGACATAGAGCAGCGGGATGATGGAGGCGGTGCCGAACACATGATATACCTTCCGAAGGATCTCCTGATGGATTTTGAAAGTCCGTCCGATGATTCCCGTGGGCACGGCAAAGGCGATAAAATAGACAATGAAAATTCCTATGGCTAGGTCCACCCGTTCCGTCATAACAGTCCTCCTTTCTAAGCGGCGGTTTTTCGAACACCGTAATTCCAAACCAGTGCGAAGCCCAACACAAACAAAAGCACGACCCCCGGCGACAGCCCGTAGGGAAGCACGGCCCTTGCGGACCCCGCAATCAGACCGGAGAAGGTGTAGGCTATGACTCGTCGATTTTTCATATACAGCTTTTCTAAGCCCCGGGCCAGGACAAAGATTCCCACCAGACCGCTGACGCCCATTAACAACAGCTCGAACAACTGAAAATTCCCTAAGTAAAACAGAGCGTCATCGTAAATCCCCGCAAGGATCAACACCCCGCTTCCCGGAAGTCCCGGGATGATCATGGTGGCGCTGGCCAGGGCTCCGCCGATGATCAACCGTAGATAGGAGGCGGATTCTCCCGGGTCCATGAGTTCCACCGGTTCTCCCCCCATGAAAAAACCCACCACAAAGCCCACCGCCAGCAGGCTGAGTATCTTCGGATTTTTGGTGCCCTGGCCTTTCAGGATCGGCCCGATGGAGGCCAGCAGACAGCCCAGCAAAAAGGCGACGCTGAGATCCCGAAACCGGGCAAAGACCACGCTAAGCAGCAGTCCTCCCATAAACACCCCCAGGGTTAAGCCCAGCAGTAGGGGAATATAGGGTCTGAGCCGTAACCTGGCCAAATCCCCGATGATTTTTTCATACAGTCCCAGGATTAAAAATACCGTCCCTCCGCTCATACCGGGAAGGACAATAATCACACCGATCAGTACTCCTTTAACCAACAGTTCCATAATTACCCGTCCTTACGTTGTTTTTTATTCCTTAAATGGAGGATGGCTTCCAGGACCCCGCCGGAAATGGTTCTGCCTTTGTCGGAGATCCGATCACAGGAGGCCCTTTTTCCCCGGGGATCCACATCGCCGATTTTCATCCCCTTTTTCACCACGGTTCCTCGGCGGATCAATCCCCGGATCATCCCCTCCAGGGGGGTGCTTACAGGGGTTTTTTCCCCCGGGTGACCTTTTTTCTCTTCTCCTATGTTTCTGAAGGCTTCTAATCCCCCTAGGATATATCCCAGCAGGTCCCCGGCCTTTACCAGCTCTCCAATATCCTTTTCTCCGTAAAAGACTCCGGTGGCGGGACTGTAGATTACCCGCTCCTCCCTTCGCCCTTCAATGGCTCCCGGTATGCCGGTATCCTCCATGGCCTGCCCCCGGTAGTAAATTCGCCCCAGATCATGGCCCCGGTTGGTCTCAATCACTGCATCCACCTCTGTGGGGGCGGTGAATCCCGGACCCAGGGCGATGGTCATGGGAGCCAGCCCCCGGTGCATATCCACATTTTCTTTTCGCAGGGTGGCATCCACCACCACGGCCACGGCGAGCCTCTGCAGTATTTCCAGATCCTCGTCGACCACCACGGGAATGCTTCCCTGTTTCAACAACTCCAGGATCCTGCAGGGAGCCTCCTTTTCGGCTTTGATCCCCCGAAGCCCTTCCACAAGGGCCTCCCCCCGGTAGATCGCCTCGGAAAAGGAGACCCTTCGCCGAATGCTTAGGGGCTGTTCCCTCTCGGTGATGATCACGGAAAAACCGGACTGTACCAGGCGATGGGCCACGGCACTGCCCAGGTCTCCGCCGCTTTTTACGACCACGATTTCCTTAAACATCCCGGCTCTCCTCCTCGGATTGGATTTGGCAAACCCTTTGATAATCCTCCATGGTATCCATATCCTTTCCCACGGTGGGATCTTCAATGGGCAGGAACACCGCTTCATCCTTGTTTTCATCGATGATGCTGCGGCCCCCTTTGTCTCCGGAAACCCCCAGTAAATCCACACGGTATTTCCCCGGAAATAGGATGGGCATCCCCCGATTTCCGTTGTAGGTGGGGACCACAATGGGCTTGCCCCGACGCCAAAAGGTTTCCAAGATATGGTCGATAACCGCGGGGGTTAAAAAAGGCTGGTCCGCCACAAAGAACAGATACCCGTCGGCCTTGGGATCGCTTTCATACATGCCCAGTTTCACCGATTCACTCTGGCCCCGCTCGGGATGCTGATTGTATACCGGTTTGATCCTATCCCCCTTTGCCCCGGGACCCTTCTGTTCCCCTTGATACTCCTCGATCGCCGCCAACACCTCAGGATCGCTGTAGACCACGATCAGCTTTTCCAACTTTGAAGCCTGAATGTTCCCTAAGGTGCGCTTGATCATCGGCGTACTATCAATGCAAAGCAGCAGCTTGTTTTCCCCCATCCGCCGGGACAGCCCCGCGGCCATTAAGATTCCCGTAATCATAGATTGCCTCCTTCTTTCCCTTCCTGGCTTTTTTTATGGTTTCCTCCGTTGCTCTCTTCCGTGGTTTCTTCGGGGCTCACTATGGTATCCCCCGTATCCAATCGATAATGATACAGGGTCTCATTTTTTACGCTGGCGATCACAAAGGGGATAGAAAGACTTTTCCCCAGGGCCAAAGCCCGCTTTCGAATCTCCCGGTCCTCGCATTGATTAAGGAGAAGCAGGGTCTTCGCCCCTTCCGGTGTTCCTTTAAACAGGCCCCGGGCGTCCAGTATTAGTCGCCGGAGTCCCGACTCCCCGATGACCTCCCCGGGGTTGATGCCGGTGATGCGGCTAAAGATCGGCAAACGGTGGACCCGATTTTCCTCGGCCCTCTTTCCCAGCACCGTCATGCCCATGACCCCCATGACCACCGTGGACTCCCGGGGAATCACCGGTTCCCCCTCCCGGGGAGCTTTTATGCTCTTTTTCTTTGCACCGTCTCCCTCCACTAAAATCCAGGAGAAGACACCGTCCTTCCAGAGCCCGTCGATGTCCTCCGGAGCTACTCCCTGAAGTTTCCCCTTGGAATCCACGGTTTTGCCCCAGACCACGATCTCCCCGTTTTTTTCCGAGGCTTCCCTTTCGTTCAAAAACCTTTGAAACCCTTTTTGATTTCCGGTATAGAGCTGATCGTACTGTTCGGCTTCCGGTTTATAAATGGCCGTGGTGGTACTTACCAATACCCGCTTTCCCCGGTTTCGTAACTCCCGGGCCAGGGCAAACATCGTGCCGGTTTTCCCCCCGGCCCCCACGATGGTGACCAGTTCTTTGGATGCCTCTATGCTTCCCGGTTTTACCAGGACCCTTACCATATCCATTGTATGCCTCCTATCCCCCGGGGGATTCCTTACCCGAAAGATTATATGTATTTCGAATATTATACCATATTTCCCCGGTCCCCGCCCCGGAAAATCCCTGGAAAATCCTCGAAAAAAACCTTGGGAGGGACAAAAAGTGTACCAGGGGGTCTGACCCCCTGGTACACTTTTTGTCCTCTTCTGCATTTTTCCTAATCGTCCTAATCGTACTAATCGTCCTGATCGTCCTCGGTAAAATCCTCCACATCCACGGCCTCCAGGGCTTCCCAGGTGTAATTGTTCCCCGAGTTCCAGAGCACCCATTCCTCCACGCCGGCATCGTAGCTGGCCTCGATTTGAAGCAGCACTTCCTCAGCACCGTAGGGCATCCAGTTCCCCGCCCCCAAATACCGAGCGGTAAAGTCCTGTAACCAGGGACGCAGTCTTGCCACCTGGCCGTCGTAGTCCATCGCCGCAATCCGCTCCTGGGCCCGCTCCATGGACAGATACACCATCTCATAGGGATGGAGATCCGGCTTGGCAAAGCCGAAGATCCCTGCTCCGTAATGGGAGGGATAGACCATGGGCAGGATCACATCGGTGGCGGGCACAATGGTCTCTAAGTGGTGGCCCACACTGGCCCCTCCGGTTTCCACCAGGGCCCAGCCGAAGATATCCGCCGTGACGAAAACCCCATAGGGCCGTAGTTCTTCCCGTGCATATTCCAAAAATGCGGCAATGGCCTGGGATTGAGTCATTTCCTCGTCTTTTCCCTCATAGTCGATCTCACTGGTGCTTCCGTCGGTGGGAAAGCGCACATAGTCAAACTGGATGTCCTTGTAACCGTGCATCGCCGCTTCCTTGGCGATATCCACCAGATAGTCCCAGGACTCCTGATTGTACGGGTTTAACCAGGCATCCCCTTTGTTGTCCCGCCATACGTTTCCCTGTTTGTCCTTCAGGGCCAGATCCGGACGCTCCGTGGCGGCGATGCGGTCCTTGAAGGCTACGATCCGACCGATGGGATAGATGTCATTTTTTCGCAGTTCGTTCATCACGTGGCTCATATCCCGGATGATTCTCAGTTCCGCTCCCACCTCTTGGACCAGGGGAACCTGGGAGTTATACACCACATTGGCATTGTCATTTTTTATATTGATCACCCAGGCATTGATAATGGAATTGTTGGTCTTTTCAATCAGACTTTGAAAATGTTCCTCCCCCCGGGACAGGGTGTATTCCGTAAAGTACAGTCCCCGTACGTCCCGGTCCACCTTGTAGGGTTCCCAGCTTACATCGGGCTGTCTTTGGGCCTCTTCATCGAAGCGGGATATCTCCCCGGGATCCGTGTCCTCCCAGGGGTCCACCTCCACCTCGGCTTTCTCCACGGTTACCGCCTCTTCCTCTTCACAACCGATCAGACCCAGGCTCAGTGCCATGGCCAACACCAAAAGCCCCTTTATTCCTGTGTTCCATTTTACTCTTCCCAATATTTCTCCCCCTTTTTTTCCGTTGCCTTTGTGGATAAATTGTCTTCCCTATTATACCACAGGGATTGAAAATCCCTCAATGTTTTTTGAATATCCTTCGAAAGACCCAGAAACCTGAAAAAGACCCCGAAGGGTCTTTTGTTTATTCCAAAGGTTTCATCGTGGGAAACAAAATTACGTCCCGAATGGAGGGGGCGTTGGTAAGGAGCATGACCAGACGGTCGATGCCGATGCCCAATCCTCCCGTGGGAGGCAGTCCCACTTCCAGGGCATTTAAAAAGTCCTCATCCAGCATATGGGCTTCGTCGTCTCCCGAATCCCTTTTCGCCGCCTGCTCTTCAAAGCGCTCCCGCTGATCGATGGGATCGTTCAACTCGGAAAAGGCATTGGCGATTTCCCAGCCGTTGGCAAAGGCTTCAAAACGGTTGGTCAGCTCCGGATTATCCGGGTTTCGCTTAGCCAGGGGCGAGACCTCCACGGGATGGTTGGTGATAAAGGTGGGCTGGATCAAATGGTCCTCTACGTACTCTTCGAAGACTTCATTGATGATATGTCCCTTTTTCATTCCCTTTTCCACTTGGATATGGAGTTTTTTCGCCGCTTCATGGGCCTCCTGGTCGGTTTTGATTTCGTCGAAATCCACCCCGGCATACTGCTTACAGGCGTCCACCATGGAAATTCTCGGCCAGGGCGGGGTAAAGTCGATTTCCCGGTCCCCGTACTGAACCTTGGTGGTGCCCAGGGCTTTTTTCGCCGCATAGGAGATGATGTTTTCCGTAATCTCCATCATATCGTTGTAATCCGCATAGGCTTCATAGAGTTCGATGGTGGTGAATTCCGGGTTGTGCTTGACGCTCATCCCTTCGTTTCGAAAGAGGCGTCCGATTTCGTAGACCCGGTCCATGCCCCCCACGGTGAGCCTTTTCAGAGGCAGTTCCGTGGCGATGCGAAGGTACATGTCCAAATCCAGGGTGTTGTGATGGGTCACAAAGGGCTTGGCGTTGGCTCCCCCGGCGATGGTGCTGAGAATCGGGGTTTCCACTTCAATATACTCCCGTTCATTTAAGTATTCCCGAAAGGCGTTGATGATTTTGGAACGGGTTTTAAAGGTCTCTTTGACCTCCGGGTTCATAATCATATCCACATACCGCTGACGATACCTAAGATCCTGATCCTTCAGACCATGGTATTTCTCCGGCAGTACCTGCAGGGATTTGCTCAGCAATCGAAGGTTGTCGGCTTTGACGGTCTCCTCCCCTTTTTTGGTCTTAAACACCTCCCCGGTGATCTCGACGATATCGCCGATATCAAAGGTCTTAAAAATTTCATAGAGCGCTTCTCCGATCCGGTCCTGTCGTACATAGGCCTGGATTCTTCCGTCCTTATCCTGAACATGGATAAAGCTGGCCTTTCCATGGCCCCGCTTGGCCATAATTCTTCCCGCAATGGTAACCACGTCCCCGTCCAGTTCATCAAATTTCTCGATGATCTCCTTGCTGTAATGGGTTACGTTAACCTTTTCAATTTTGAAAGGATCCATTCCCTTTTCCTTCAGATCCTTCAGCTTCTGATGGCGGATTTTAATCAGTTCATTCACATCATGTTCTTCTGTTGTCATGAATACATCACCTTCCTTTTGTTGCTCTATTCCTACCTTCCGGCCCTCCGCGTTAGTCCTGGGATTTTTGAATGTCCAGGATTTCATAGCGGCTGATGCCGTCGGGAATCTTCACTTCCACCACGTCGCCCACCTGCTGGTTCAACAGGGCTTTTCCGATGGGGGAGGCATTGGATATCTTCAGTTCATAGGGATCCGCTTCCGAGGATCCCACAATGGTATAGTCCAGCACTTCGCCGTCGTCCAAATCCTTCACGGTGGCCACGGTGCCTACGCTGACATAGTCCAGATTGATATCGCTTTCGTCCACGATTTTTGCATTCTTTAAAATGTTGGATAGTTTGGTGATTCGCTCCTCCACCTGGGCCTGCTCGTTTTTGGCCTCGTCGTACTCGGAGTTCTCGCTGATGTCACCGAAGTCAATGGCCTGTTTGATTCTCTCCGCCACTTCCTTTCGGCGAACCACCTTTAAGTGTTCCAACTCCTCTTCAATCTTTTTTCTCCCCTTGACGGTAAGTACTATTTCCTCAGTCATCATAATCTCTCTCCTTAATTGAATTGACGTATTGTAACCCTTCTTTTTTTCTATTAGAAATAAGCACTGAGTAACTCAGTGCTCTGACAAAGAAGTGTCATACATTGAAGCTATTATAAGATAGGCCGGATAAATTGTCAAGCATTTCCCACAATTTATGAAAAATAGGCCTTGACCAGAGCTTCAACCCCGGCCTCCGTTTCCATATGGTTGATCTCCCGCTTCATTGCCGCGGCATGGCGGCGGCCCTTGACGTACCAGCCCAGATGCTTGCGCATTTCCTTTACCGCGGTACGCTCCCCTTTATAGGCCACGGCCTTTTTTAGGTGCCTTAGGATGACTTCCCCGATGTCCTCTCCGAAAGTCTCCGGTTTTTCCTTTCCTTCCAGGACCCTTTTGATGTCCCGAAAGATGAAGGGATTGCCCCGAACGCCCCTGCCCACCATCACGGCGTCCACCCCGGTTGCCTCGAACAAAGCCTTGGCGTCGGCGCCGGAGAATACGTCGCCGTTTCCCACCACGGGAATTTCCAGAGCCTTTTTCACCCGGCGGATGGCTTCCCAGTCGGCGGTGCCGGAATAAAATTCCTCCCGGGTCCTGCCGTGGATGGTCAGCATTTCGGCCCCCGCTGCCTGGGCCATGTCGGCGATGGCCATATAGTTGATATGATCCTGGTCCCAGCCCTTACGGATTTTCACCGTCACCGGCTTTTTCGAGGCTTTCACCGCGGCTTCGATCACCTTTTTCGCCCTTTCCGGGGTTTTCATCAGGGCGGCCCCGTCCCCGTTTTTTACCACCTTCGGAGCGGGGCAGCCGAGGTTGATGTCCAAGAGGGTATGATCCCGGTCATTGACCCTCTCCACGGCTTCATAAATCACGCCGGGGTCCGAACCGAAAATCTGGATGGCGTAGGGGGTCTTGGCCGCTGCCGCTTCCAACAGGTCCCCGGTTTTCCGGTCCCCGTAGCAAAGCGCCTTGGCACTGACCATTTCCGTATAGACCAAATCCGCACCCAGTTCTCCGCAGATTTCCCGGTAGGCCCGGTCGGTGATCCCCGCCATGGGGGCCAGCAGTACCTTTCCTTGAATAAATTCCTGTAACATGGCTTTCCCTCTTTCGTCGTCTCAAAACCCTTGGTTTTTCCCTCGGGTTTCCCGTTAATCCTTTCCGTCCCTTCGGCTCACAGAAAAGCCAGGTAGGATCACCTGGCTTGTTTCCCCTGTATGCGTCGTTGTCGTTCCTCTTCATTCCGTTCAAAAATGATCCGCAACCCTTCCAGGGTTAAGAATTTGTCGATTTTGTCGATGCACCGGGTTTCGCTATCGATTAACGTGGCCAGGCCGCCGGTGGCAATCACCTTTACCCCTTTATTTTTGAACTCGGTTTTCATCTTCGTTACGATTTGCTCCACTAAGCCGGCGTAACCGTAGATGATCCCCGATTGCATGGAGTGTACCGTGTTTTTGCAAATGGTTTTTCCCGGTTTGATCAGTTCCACCCGGGGAAGTTTGGAGGCCCGCTGAAACAGGGCTTCACTGGAGATCTTGATCCCCGGAGCGATGGTGCCTCCCAGGTACTCTCCCTTGGTGGAGATGGCACAAAAAGTGGTGGCGGTGCCGAAATCAATGACGATTAAGGGGCCGTTGTATTTTTCATAGGCGGCCACCGCGTTCACGATGCGATCCGCTCCCACCTGTCGGGGGTTATCGTACTTCACGTTCATGCCGGTTTTTACTCCGGGGCCTACCACTAAGGGATTCATACCGAAGAGTTTAATCACCGTATTTTCCAGGGAATGCATAATATCCGGAACCACCGAGGAGATGATCACGTCCTTTACCTTTCTTTTGTCCAGTCCTTTGTAACTGAACAGTTGATCGATTAAGACGCTGTACTCGTCGGAGGTTTTGTCTTTATCCGTACCAATGCGCCAAAAGTCCACCAGTTCCTTTCCCCGGTATACCCCCAGCACCACATTGGTATTTCCTACATCAATCACTAGTAACATCGGTTCACCTTCTTACTCTGTCTTTCCCCCGTTTAAAACTTTCCTTTGTAAAATTTCCTTAGGGGGTCATGGTTTTATTTATTGAAACAAACGGCTCTTTGCCAGGGATTTCAGCACCGCCAGGACAATGACCGCCGATGCGATCATTTCCGCAATACCGTTGGTGGCCGCCACGGTCATTACCGCCGCCAGGGGCAGGTATCCGAAGGCATAAATCAGCCCCAACACTCCGATGGTGTTGGTTGCGGTCCCCAGTACCGAGGCTCCTACAATGGCCAGGCTCTTTCCCTTGGCCGAACTCATTTTCATCTTTTCCGTTAAGACCACTTTCATTCCTACATAGCTGTAATAGCTCACCACGCCGATGAACAATCTCGGTAGTATGGCTACGATGGGATTGGCGAAAAACGGGGTGGTGGCCCGTAAAAAACTGTTGACGCCGAAGATCAGTCCCACTAAGGTTCCCGTAATCGGTCCCCCTAAAATTGCGGCCATGATCGTTGGAATATGCATGGTCGTTGCGTTGATTCCCGTCGGTAGGGGAATGAATCCCAAAGGGGTCATCCCTAACACAATGGATAGGGCTCCCAACATTCCCGCCACGGTCAGACCCTTTGTACCCAGCGCCTGCCTTTTGGAAAAACCGCCCATGCTGTGAATCCTTGAATCCGTTGACATTACTTTCTCTGACATGTTCACGCACCTCCGTTCCGGCTCTTATCCAAGATGCCGGTCGTTTTATTTTATTTTCCTTCAGTGAAATCCATAGTCCGGATCCTGTACCGGCTATTTTCACCGTACTAATTGTATCAGTTTACCATAAATAATTCAATAAAAATTTTGGGATTCCGGGCAAGTTTACAGATACCCCGAGAGCCCTCGAAGGGAAACTTCTCCGGAACTTAAAATCTCCACGTCCCCTCGGGAATACCGGACCTTTAAAAATCCTTCCTCGGTAATTTCCAGGGCCTTGCCGTATTTTTTTTCCCCTCCCCGTAGAACGATCACTTCTTTTCCCACAATCGCCGAACGGTCTTTTAAAATCCCGTGGACGACGGCCAGGCTTTTCTCTGTGAGAAAGCGGTGGTAAAAGGAAAAGAACCGATGCACCACGGCGACAAAGAGGTCTTTACGGCTGACGGGTTGCCCTTTTTCCAGATACAAAGAGGTGGCCAGTTCCCTTAGTTCCCCGGGGAAATCCCGGTTGTTCACATTGATGCCGATGCCCAAAATGATATAGTTGACCCCCTCGGGCTCTCCCGATGCCTCGGTTAAAATCCCCGCCACCTTTTTTCCTCCCACCAAAATGTCGTTGGGCCACTTGATTTTCGCCGACACACCGGCGACCTCCTCCAGGGCCTCCACCACCGCCGCTGCGGCGATCCCCGTGAGTTTAAAACTTTCCTCCATGGTGATGGCCGGCTTTAGCCGCAGGGAGAAAAACAGACCCGTTCCCTTAGGGGAGTCCCAGCTCCGTCCCAGCCTTCCCCGACCCTGTTTTTGCTCCTCACTGAGGACAATCCGCTCATCGGGATCCTCCCCGGCGTTTCTTTTCAGGTAGTTGTTGGTGGAATCCAAAGAATCGTGAACCTCCACGGTTTTTCCCAGGGCTCTTTCCAGTTCATAGGAAAGGAGCCGGTCCCTGTCAGGCAGTAACCGATACCCTTTGTTGGGTACCGAGTTGATGGTGTAGCCCTCCTCCTTCAGGGCTTTGATATGCTTCCAGATGGCCGTGCGGGATACCCCGAATTCCCTGCGCAGCACTTCTCCCGAAATGTACTGATCTCCATGTTCCAATAGATAGGCCAGGATTTTTTCCTTCATAAGCGGTGACTCCTTTCCCTTTTGATATGTAAAACAAAGGAGATAAACAAAGGTCTTTGTTTATCTCCGATAATCGTTGCTGTGTAACAGAAACTCTCTCCCGCTGTCACGGCTATCCGCCGAAGAGGGAGAGCATAACCCCGGCGGCAACGGCGGAACCGATAACCCCGGATACATTGGGTCCCATGGCGTGCATCAACAGAAAGTTGCTGGGGTTTTCTTTTTGACCCACGCTTTGTACCACCCGGGAGGCCATGGGTACGGCGGAAACCCCGGCGGCGCCGATCAAGGGATTGATGGCTTTTTTCGAGATTTTGTTCATGACCTTGGCGATCACCAGACCGGAGGCCGTTCCCACACCGAAGGCCACAATGCCCAGTACGATGATTTGAATGGTTTCAAATTCCAGGAACTGCTCCGCCTTGGCGGAGGCGCCCACACTGATTCCCAGTAGAATCGTTACGATATTGATCAGTTCGTTTTGCGCCGTCTGGGACAGACGGTCGGTTACGGTACATTCCTTTAACAGATTTCCGAACATCAACATTCCGATCAGAGGTGTTGCCGGCGGCAACAGTAAGCTGACGATAATGGCCACCAAAATGGGGAAAATGATTTTTTCCCGTTTGGATACCGGTCTAAGCTGTTCCATTTTGATCTTTCGTTCCTCACTGTTGGTCAGGGCCATCATAATCGGCGGCTGGATAATCGGTACCAAGGCCATATAGGAGTAGGCCGCCACCGCAATGGGTCCTAGTAAGTGAGGGGCCAGCTGGGAGGTTACCAAAATCGCTGTGGGACCGTCGGCCCCTCCGATGATCCCGATGGAGCCCGCCGCTTCCGGGGTGAAACCCATCAGGATGGCTCCGATAAAGGTAAAAAAGATTCCGAACTGGGCGGCGGCTCCTAAGAACACACTCTTCGGATTGGCAATCAAGGGACCGAAGTCCGTCATGGCCCCTACCCCGAGGAAAATCAAGGGCGGGAAAATTCCCAGTTGGTTTCCGGTATAAAAGTGCTGTAATAACCCTCCGGTGTTCTGAACCGTTTGTTCCACTTCCATACCCGCTTCAATGGCACCTTCTGCGCCACCACCGGGGGTAAGGATTTCGAACATCACCGTCATGGGTTCCATGACTCCGGATAAGGGTAGGTTCGTCAGTAGCATTCCAAAGGAAATTGGAACAAGCAGTAAGGGTTCAAACCCTTTTCCGATGGCCAGGAACAGCAGAAAACAGGCTATGATCAACATAATCATATGCTGGATTGTTAAGTTCATAAACCCGGTGGTTCCTATAAAATCTATAAAAACATCAACCATGTGTGCATCTCCTTTCAATCAGTTTCTATTTTCCTTAGCTTAAAGATACCAGTACGTCTCCGCTGTCCACAGATGCACCTTCCTCCACATGAACGTTCGCTACGGTCCCTGCTGCGGGAGCGCTGATTTCATTTTCCATCTTCATGGCTTCCAAGATGATTAAGGCCTGACCTTCTTCCACCGGGTCTCCCTCTTTCACTAAGACTTTCCAGATATTTCCCGGCATGGGGGCTTCCACGGTTTGAGCACCGGCGGGCGCCGCGGGGGCCGCTTCTTTTTTCGGTTCTTCCTTTTTCGGTTCTTCCTTTTTGGGAGCCGCGGCTTGGGCCGGCTTGGCTGCAGGCTGAGGGGCTGACTGGGCCGCCGGTTGTGCCGGTGCTTGAGGCGCGGCCCCTCCCTGTCCCACTTCTTCTACGTCCACTTCATAGGTCACACCGTTCACGGTGATATTAAACTTTTTCATATTGATGTTCCTCCTTCTATTTATCCCTTTTGGTTATTTTTAATGGATCCTGCGTTTTACCCGTACTGATTTATACCCGGTACATTTGATTGATCTGCTCCGTCCGTCCCGCTCTTCCCCAGGCCGGGGTGGTATCGGCGGTTCGTACGATGTTTCTTACCACGATGTTGTGGGTGGATGTTTCCATACTTGCGGCAATGGCGGCGGTAATCACCGCTACCAATTCTTCATCTTGCTGCTCCGCCGCAGAAGGCTCACGTTCTTCTTCCTTTACCGGTTCCGCCGCTGCGGGGGTTGAAGGCTTTTCTTCCGTGGCCTTGGCCGCCGGCTTTTGAGGCTGACGCAATAGTTTTTCCATAATATTGATGGCAAAATATAACAGGATCAATGCCATTAGTACGATTACAACCCCTAGGATCGTAACCTGAATACTGGCCGCCAGTTTATCGCCGAAGGACATCTCCACGCTGGGATCCCGCAGTCGGTCCAATAGGGTCTCCCCCGTAAGCAACGCTCTATTCATGTTCATTTAATCACCTCTTTGTTTAGTTCATAACCTTATAACCTAACCTTATACCGGGAAGTTTCCGTGTTTCTTCGCCGGTCTTGTTTCCCGTTTACTGGCCAGCATATCAAAGGCGTCCACCAGCCGGGCTCTTGTGGCGGCGGGTTCAATCACATCGTCAACGAAGCCTCGTTCCGCCGCCTTATAGGGGGTGGCGAATTCCTGGGAGTACTGTTGGATTTTTTCCTCCCGGGTGGCTTGGGGATCGTCGGATTCCTTGATTTCCTTTCGGAAAATGATGTTGGCCGCTCCCTGGGGTCCCATCACCGCGATTTCCGCTGAGGGCCAGGCCAGTACCATATCCGCGCCCAAGTCCTTGGAGCACATGGCAAGGTAAGCCCCGCCGTAGGATTTTCGAACAATCAGGGTCACCTTCGGTACCGTGGCTTCGCTGTAGGCATAAAGCATTTTCGCTCCGTGGCGGATGATCCCGCCGTGTTCCTGGCCTTTTCCGGGAAGGAATCCGGGAACGTCCACCAGGTTCAGTACCGGGATGTTAAAGCAGTCGCAGGTTCGAATAAACCGCCCCGCCTTATCCGAGGCGTCGATGTCCAGACAACCGGCCAACACCTTGGGCTGATTGGCAATGACCCCGACGCTGGCACCGTTGATTCGGATAAATCCGGTGATCATGTTCATGGCGTAGGTGGGCTGTACTTCGTAAAAATCCCCTTCATCGGCGATGGAGGTAATAATGTCCTTCATATCATAGGGCTTATTGGCGTTTTCCGGTACAAAGCCTTCCATTTCCGGAAGCATACGGTTTAAGTCGTCTTCAATGGCTACCTGGGGCGCCCCTTCCATGTTGTTGGAGGGCAAAAAGCTCAACAGTCTTCGAATTTCTCTTAGACAGTCCTCGTCGTCGGAGGCCTTTACGTGGGCCACACCGCTTTTGGTGTTGTGGGTGGTGGCACCGCCCAGTTCCTCCGAGGTAACCTCTTCTCCCGTAACGGATTTTACCACTTCCGGTCCCGTAATAAACATTTGGCTGGTCTTATCCACCATAAAAATAAAGTCCGTCAGGGCCGGGGAATATACGGCGCCGCCGGCGCAGGGTCCCATGATTGCGGAAATTTGAGGCACCACGCCGGAGGCGATGGTGTTGTTGTAAAAAATCTGTCCGTATCCCGACAGGGCGTCCACGGCTTCCTGAATTCTTGCGCCGCCGGAATCGTTCAGTCCCACAATGGGGGCTCCCATCTTCAGGGACAGCTCCTGCGTCTTTACGATTTTCTTTGCGTGCATCTCCCCTAGGGAGCCTCCCACAACGGTGAAATCCTGGGCATAGGCATAAACCAGTTTTCCGTGGACCTTCCCGTAACCGGTCACCACGCCCTCTCCGGGAGCATCCACCTTTTCCATACCGAAGTTCACACACCGGTGCTTCATATGGGCGTCGATCTCCACGAAACTTCCTTCATCAAACAGCAGGTTGATTCGTTCCCGTGCCGTAAGTTTTCCCTTCTCGTGCTGCTTGGCAATTCTTTTTTCTCCACCGCCGGCGCGGATTTTTTCCTTCCGCCGACGCAGTTCTTCCAGTCTCTCTGTGGCCATTTACCATAACCTCCTAAATAAATAGTGTTCTATGTTCACTGTATGATTTTACACCTAAACATTATAACATAGTTCCCCTGAGGAAAAAGGGTTTTTCCCCACTTTTCAGACAGAATCCGGGATTTTTTTATGACCAGGTGTCAATACTACATTCTAACAACATTCTTACAACGAAAAACAGGGAAAACCACTTAGTCTTCCCGTTCACTGAGTTCAATCAACACCCCGTTGGTATCCTTGGGATGACAAAAGGCGATCTTCGCCCCGCCGGCTCCGTACCGGGGTTTTTCGTCGATCATCCGGATGCCCTTTTCCTTCATGGAAGCGATGGCCTTTTCAATGTCTTCCACCCGGTAGGCCATATGCTGAATGCCCTCTCCTTTTTTATCGATGAACTTGGCAATGGGACCTTCGGGATCCGTAGACTCAAGAAGCTCCACCTCCGTATCTCCGATGGGCAGGAAGGCCACCCGTACTTTTTGCTCCTCTACGGTTTCCTTTCCTTCGCATTTGATTCCCAGTACATCCTCATAGAAGGAAAGGGATTTCTCCAAATCCTTTACCGCAATACCGATGTGATCCAATTTAGTGGTTTTCATATTTTTTTGCCTCCTTTTTTATCATCTTCCTTAGAATCGCTTCACTGGCTCCATAGGGACTGGACTGCCGTCGGGCCACTTCCTCGGAATAGGCCTTAATGTTCTTTAGCATATCCTCTTCCCCTAAGAGATCCTGCATCATCCGGTCCTTGATCAACTCCAGGATTTCAATTTCGCTGCTTTTGATTCGTCGATTGAGCATCTCCCCCGAGGTCTCCAGATACTCCAGGTGGTCCTTGACCGCCTGAAGCAGCTCTTCGATCCCTTTGTTCTGAATGGCCACCACCTCCTGAACCGGCGGGCGCCAGTCTCCGTGGGCATAGTCCAGCATGTTGTCGATCTCCCGGTGGGTTTTGGCGGCTCCGTCCCGGTCCGCCTTATTGATGGCGAAAACGTCGCCGATTTCCATGATCCCCGCCTTGATGGCCTGGATATCATCCCCCAGACCGGGAACCATGACCATCAGCACCGTATCCGCGGTTTTCATGATGTCTACTTCCGACTGGCCCACCCCCACGGTTTCAATGAAAATGTAATCCATTCCGTAGAGGTCCAGGGCCTTCACCGCTCCCTGGGTGGCCTTGGAAAGTCCGCCCAAATGCCCCCGGGTACCCATGCTTCGGATAAAAACCCCGGGGTCCACGGCAAGGTCCGTCATTCGAATCCGATCCCCCAGAATGGATCCGCCGGAGAAGGGGCTGGTGGGATCCACGGCGATGACCCCCACGGACTTATCCTCCCTTCGAAGGGCCTTTACCAGTTTGTCCGTCAAGGTGCTTTTCCCCGCTCCCGGAGGACCGGTGATCCCTATGACCTTGGCCTTTCCCGTATATTCGTAAAGATCCCCTAAAATTTCAATGGCTTCGGGGTCGTTGTTCTCCAGCATGGTGATCATACGGGCCGTGGCTTTTTTGTTCCCGTCTCTGAGCTTTTCCTTTAAATTAACCATAACTCACCGTCCGTCTCTGTGCTTTTTATCACTTTTCCATCACATAGGGAAGTAGATGACTTGGAAAAATCATCTACTTCCATTTTTGCTGTGCATACCTCCGCTGTGGCTTGGTTTCCACGCCTTACTTCTTTAAATTGTTTTTGATAAAGTCCACGGTGACCCCGGTGGGTGTCCCGGGGGTGAAAACCGCTTCGATGCCTGCGTCCTTCAAACCTTGAATGTCATCATCGGGAATGACGCCGCCGGCCAGAACCAGCACTTCATCGTATACTTTTTCTTCCTTTAACCGCTCCACCACTTTCGGCAACAGATGGTTGTGGGCACCGGATAAAATACTGAGAGCCAGCACATCCACGTCCTCTTGAATGGCGGTTTGCACAATTTGGTCCGGGGTCTGTCGAAGCCCCGTATACACCACTTCCATTCCCGCATCTCTCAGCGCCCTTGCTATCACCTTGGCTCCCCGATCATGTCCGTCCAACCCCGGTTTTGCCACTAATACTCGTATCGGTTTATCCATGAAAAGACCTCCTCTATATTTTCCGTAGCATTCTATGCTTTGTTTTTTTGCACCGATTAGATTACAACGCTTTGCTGATATTCTCCGAATACCTCCCGCAAAACACCGCAAATTTCTCCCAGGGTTGCGTAGGCCTTCACCGCATCCAGTATGAAGGGCATGGTATTATCCTTCCCTTCCGCCGCTTTTCTCAGGGCCTGGAGTTTTTCTTTGACCTGGCCTTCGTCCCGGGTTTCCTTGGTCTTGGAAATTTTATCCCGTTGCAGCTCTTCCACTCTAGGATCCACTTTCAGCAGGCCTTCCACCGGCTTTTCATCCACCTGGAACTTGTTCATGCCCACGACGATCCGCTCTTCCTTTTCCAGTTCTTTTTGGTAGTTATAGGAGCTGTCCATGATCTCTTTTTGGATATACCCCTGCTCGATGGCCTCGGGGGCGCCCCCCAGTTCATCGATTTTTTCAATGTATTCCAGGGCCGCCTGTTCAATGGAGGCGGTCAGGCTTTCCACATAATAGGAACCGGCCAGGGGATCCACGGTATCCGCCACGCCGCTTTCGTGGGCCACGATTTGTTGGGTTCTCAGGGCCACCCGTACGGAATCCTCTGTGGGCAGGGCCAGGGCTTCATCCTTGGAATTGGTATGAAGGGACTGGGTGCCGCCCAGCACCGCCGCTAGGGTTTGTACCGCCACCCGAACAATGTTGTTGTCCGGCTGTTGGGCCGTCAGGGTGGATCCTGCGGTTTGGGTATGGAACTTCAGCTGCATGGATTTCGGATTTTTCGCACCGAAACGCTCTTTCATGATTTTTGCCCAAAGCTTTCTTGCGGCCCGGAACTTCGCCACTTCCTCCAATAAATCATTATGGGAGTTAAAGAAGAAGGAAAGCCTCGGCGCAAAGGAGTCCACGTCCAGTCCCGCTTTGATGGCGGCTTCCACGTAGGCGATGCCGTCGGCTAAGGTAAAGGCCACTTCCTGGGTTGCCGAGGATCCCGCCTCCCGGATGTGGTAACCGGAAATACTGATGGTATTCCAGTTGGGCACTTCCGTTGAACAGTAGGCAAAAATATCGGTGATCAGTCGCATAGACTCTTCCGTGGGGAAGATGTAGGTTCCCCTTGCTATGTATTCCTTTAAGATGTCATTTTGAATGGTTCCCCGCAGTTTGTCGGGAGTGACCCCCTGCTTTTCTCCCACGGCGATATACATGGCCAGCAGCACGGCGGCGGGGGCGTTAATGGTCATGGAGGTACTGACTTTATCCAGGGGGATTCCGTCGAACAGGATCTCCATGTCCTTGAGGGAATCAATGGCCACACCGACTTTTCCCACTTCGCCCTGGGCCAGTTCGTGGTCGGAATCGTACCCGATTTGGGTGGGCAGGTCAAAGGCTACGGAAAGTCCCGTCTGACCCTGGTCTAGTAAATACTTGTATCGTTGATTGGACTCCTCGGCGGTGGCAAACCCGGCGTACTGGCGCATGGTCCAGAAACGACTGCGATACATGGTGGGCTGAACCCCTCGGGTATAGGGATATTCTCCCGGGAAGCCCAAGTCCTGCTGATAGTTCATGTCTTCGATATCCTCAGGGGTGTATAGGCGCTCCACGGTTCTCCCGGAAGTACTGGTGAACTCCTCTTTTCTTTCGGGAAAACGACTTAACCCCTTTTCCACCTTTTCCTTGTGCCATCTCTCTTTTTCCTTTTTTACCTGTTCTACCTTCTCTTTTTCAAACATCCTGTTTCCTCCCTTTACGTTTGTTTAAAATGGAAACCAGCAATCTTTCAATTGTGATAAACCCTGTTCATTTCAAAAACCTTGTTGTTTCCTCGAAACACCGTATCTCAGGTTTTTAAAATTACTCCGGTCCCCTGTCGGGGATTTTTTTTGCAAGAATTATTTCACCCCTTGCAAGATGTTGAAATTTCAACTCTATACCTATAGACATTCTACATTTTTTAGAAAGCATGTGCAAGGTTTATTTATAATTTTCTTATAATACGCCAAAATCCCGCCCCACCTTTCAAACCCAAAAAGGTTTTTTTTCCTACTACGATACACAAAACACCCCGGAGAAAATCCCCGGGGTGTTTTCATCGGCCCTTGGGCCGGGATGACTATTCTTTTTGATTTTCTTGTTCCTCTTCGGAACCGTCCCCATCGGATTTCTCTTCGGATTTTGGGGCTTTGGTTTCTTCCCTGCCCTCTTTCCTTCGTTCTTCCGATTCCTTCTGTTCGTGGCCTTCCCGAACCTCCCGTTTGATCTCCTGCAGTTTTTCTTCCTGCTCTTTGGTTTCCTTCGGGTTCTTCTCCACTTTTTGTTCCTTCATCCGCTGCTCTTTGAACTCCTGCTCTTCCTTTTCCGAGTCGATTTCCGCCTGAATCTTTACGGAAGCCAG
>CAZTIJ010000005.1:0-30730 GCA_964613365.1 uncultured Clostridiaceae bacterium
TTCATCGGTGTGGGATTCGTATCCGATGGAGTAGTCCTGTCCAATGGTCAACTCCAGGTCCTCATGGCCCTCAGGCAGTAAAAAGGCGCCCTGCACCACATGGCTGTGGATGACTTTTCCTTCGATCAGTTCCTCTACCTGCTTTACCAAGGGATAATTATCGGACTCCCGGTTGATGCGTTTCCAGGCTTCGTCCCCCACCACAAGATTATAGGGCTTTTTCGCAAAGGCATCCTGAAGCATAATCATGCCTTGGGCGATCATTTCCAGAATGGTCTTGGCGTTGTCGCCGAAATCCAAGGTCTTCTGTTCGCTGGAATCCCTTAATCCCTTAATCTGTCCTTTGTCGTATCCGTTATAAATCGCATTCTCTTCAAACACCGCAAGTTTATGAACGGCGGTTTCCAGGGCTTCCAGTTCAACGTCCTTCGCTCCCCGTACCAGGTTGTCCATTTCCCATCGGTCAAGCTCAAAGCTCACTCGAGCCTCCACTAAGGGGGTGGATTTATACACTCCGGTTTTTACATCCTTTTCATCATCCACCAGGGCCAGGCGACCTTCCGGTACCACCGTATAGTCCCATCCCTTAGGTCCTTCCACATGGACGGTTTTTCTTGCCGACAGATGGGACCGCAATACTTCTATCGCCTGTTCATCAATTTCGTTCCAGGCTTCTTCCGTTAAGGGTGCAATGCTTCTTTTTAAAATATCCATATTCTTCCTCCTTTAAGGTTATGTTTGAGAGGGGCTCCTCCTCAACATAATGATTTTATTTTAATTTGCCGATATTCAGACCGGTGCTTGGAGGCTTCCCGCCGCTGCCTTCCGCTCCCTCTTCCGCTTCAATAATCGGTTGGTCCGTGAACAAATAGGTCTTTAACTCTTCGTCCCATTTATCCATGTTTCTTCTGAGCCATTCAATGGTCATACAAGCGTGCTCAATCTCTTCATCTCTGTTGTGGGCCATGATCTGCTTTAACTCCTGATCATCGGTGGCTTCCACCCGCTGGTTATACCAGTCCACCGCTTCCAATTCCTCTCGTAAACTGTTTATGGCTCGGGTGATGTTTTTTGCCTTTTCACTTAACAACTCTACCGGTTCATGATAATTTGACATGCAAAAACCTCCTTTATTTTTATCTCATTGCTATACTTACCCAGAGGCCCAGGAAACTAACAGGCAATTTTCCTTGTTCCGCCCTCTCCTATGGAAAAGGGAGCGTTGTGTTTCCCTAAACCAAAGAAACCAAAAAAAGACCGGGGGTCTTTTTTTGGTTTCCTGGATTGTTGGATTGTTGGATTTTTCGATTTTTCCCTTCCTAAACTGTCACATACTTCTTTTCCAGTGTCTTTACCAGTTCTTCATACGTTCTTTGAATGCCCTGTTCCTTTGCTTTTTCTTCGATGATCTCCGTTTCCCGGTTTACCTTGTCCAGGGTTTTCTTCGAAAGATTGTTTTCCCCGTACTTATACACCATTCCGTCTTCCTTGTCGATGTGGCGCTGTAATAAATGATAGTAAGCCATGGCATGGCCGATCACGTCCACCTTGGCCTCCGGGTCACCCTGGATCATTTTTTCTGTGGCTTCCTCCAGGTCCCGCATATACAGCCTTCCCAAATCATGTTCCACCAGCATACCGTTTCGCACCAGCTTTTCCGCCGTGGATCCCAGTTCCTCGGTCATATACTTAAAGAGTAAATCCTCCTCTTTTCCATGGTGGTGTTTATCCGCATAGTTCCTTACAAAGTCAATCATCTTAAAAACATCCGTACCATCCACTGATTCTCCGTTGATGATCCGAAGGCAATAGCTTCGAATCACCTCCAGCATCCGTTTAATGGTTTTATGCTCCTCCACCATCAATTGAATTCCATCCATAAGATCCCTTCCTTCCTGAGTTTTTCCTTTATACTTTTTTATCCGTCGATTCTTTTAATTTTTTGTAGCAGGGGGGCCTCCCGGCAAAAGGCAAAACTTGGGTTGGCGGCTTCGATGAAACCTTGAATCCAATGGTCCCGTAATCGGTAGAATATCTTGACATCGGACTCCACCGCTTCCCAGTATTTTTCATGCAGGCATTGATTGGTTTTCCATCGAACCTCTCCTTCCTGCTGTTTCAACACTTCCGTCACCCGATCGCAGGGCATGCCCTCCAACAGATAATCATGCAGGCCTTCAAACAGTTCCTCCGCCGTACTTCGGTTCCTTTCCTGCTGTTGGGCATCCCTGTTTCCCATTCGTCTGCCCTCTTCTCGGAAAATTCTTTCCAGTTCCGTGATGTTTTCCGGATCCTTTTTCAGCAGTTCCGAGATCAAAGCACTTTGACGAATTTCTGCCCGGGAAATTTTCTCCTGGAGCCAACCGTGGATATTTCCGCCGTCAATGATCTCTTCAAGGGCCTGATCTCCTATGGGCGCCCCGTACTTCTGGTACAGTTTCTCTCTTTTGGCCTCCCCTTCCAAGCCCTTGGCCGTTGCCCATTGAAAAATTTTTTCTTCAATGGCTTCAAAGGTTTTGATTTTATTAAACAGCCAGTGATGTATCGGTCCTACAAATAAACTCATTCATCTTCATCCTTCCTATGGGTTTTTTCGCTTCCAATGCATTAACTGATTCCCATTGTACCCCAGGGGCACCGATGAATCTGTGAGTTCCGTCACAATTTGAAAATTTATGGCCCTAATCTTTGGGGCGGCCCCGGATTTCCCGGTAAAAGTACCGCCCAAGGATCCCCGTCCCCAAAAGAATCATCAGAAAGGTCACTCCCCTGAAAAGGTTTCGGTATCTTTGCCATAGGGAAGCCCAGCCCAAGGCCGTTTCCTCTTTCTCTTCCCCCCGGCGGGGTTCTTCGGCTTCCTGTGCGGTGTCTCCGATAACATCCTTCAGCTCCACAGCCCCCCGGAGACCTTCCGGTAGGGTGATTTTTTCCACGGGATTGAGATAAAAGGCATATCTTCCCAGACTCTCCAGGGTTTCCGGAAGCGTCACCTCTTTGAGTCGGTTGTCCCTGAAGCCATTGGCGGATATATGCCGTAGCCCTTCGGACAGCTTCAGTCCTTCCAGATGATTGCTCATGAAAGCCCCCCGTCGAACTTCCTCAACCCCGGAGGGCAGGCGAAGTTCAAGGATTTGATTGTCCCGAAAAGCAAATTCTCCTATGCTTTGTAAACTCTGGGGAAGGTTCACTTCCGTTATGTTGTTGCTATGAAAAGCAAAGGCCTCCACCTGTTTTACCCCCGAAGGAAGGGCAAGGGTCCTTAGCTCATTGTACTGAAAGGCGCCCTCCCCCACCGTCTCCAATCCCTCGGGAAAGAGGATCTCTTCGATTGTATTGTTAGTAAAGGTCTTTGGCGGGATCTTTTGAAGCCTTCCTTGAAAAACCACTTTTTCTAAACGATTATTTATAAAGGCCCCTTCCTCCAGTGTCTGTAATCCTTCGGGAAGCCTGATCTTTTCCAGTTGGTTCCCTCGAAAGGCTCCCTCCCCGATGGACTTCAGGGTATCGGGGATGACTACCCTTTCCAGTCGATTGTTGTCAAAGGCGAAACTCTCAATTTTTCTGAGCCCTTCCGGAAGGCCCAGGGTTGTCAACTGATTTCCCCGAAAGGCTCCGGATCCGATGGTTTCCAGCCCCGGGGCAAAGGCGATTTCTTCGATTTCGTTTTTTCGAAAAGCCCAGAATTCAATGGTTTTTACCGAGGCCGGAATGCTTATTGTCCTCAAGCGGTTATAACCAAAAGCACTTTCCCCGATGAATTCCAGGGTTTCGGGCAAGTCCAGCCCCTCAATGTGATTTTCCATAAAGGCATAACCTTCAATCCTTCGAAGACCCTGGGGGAGGTCCACCCCTTGAATCCCTTGGTTGCGAAAGGCCTGGGCTGCGATCACCGTTACCTCCTTGCCCCGGATTTCAGAGGGAATCTTCAAAAACCCTCCCCCTTGGAAATCCTCCTCGAAACCTGTGATTGCCACGGTTCCGTCCGCTAAGGATTCGTAGCGAAAGAGACGGTCTTCCTCTCCGAAGGAGACGGGAGTGCCGCCCCGAAGGAACAGACCGATGGCCATGATTAAAATGACAATTCTTACCGATGGGCTTTTCATCCTTACCGTCTCCTTTTTTCCTGTTCGTCTATATACCGTATTCTATCACATTTGGTCCCCGGTGATAAGTCCGGCCCTTGGAGGGGTTTCAAATTTTTTGCTTGTAAGTTTGAATTGTTAAACTTTTTGGAGAGGCCCTCAAGTTTTTTAAAGTATGATATACTAATGATAATTGGGAATTTCTTTCCCAAACTTAAAATACTTTATGGAGGGATTTAGATGAGCAAAAAAGTTGATATTGAATGGAGCAAGCTGGGTTTTAGCTATATGAAAACCGACTACCGTTATATTTCCAGATGGAAAGACGGTCAGTGGGATGAAGGCCAACTGGTTGAAGATAACAACCTAAGCATTAGCGAAGCCTCGACTGCCCTTCACTATGGTCAACAATGTTTTGAAGGCATGAAGGCTTATCGACGAAAAGACGGTAAAATTCAACTTTTCCGCCCGGACCAGAACGCTAAACGAATCAACCGAAGCTGCGAGCGAATTTTAATGCCTCAAATGCCGGAAGAGAAATTCATCGAAGCGGTTAAGCAGGTGGTAAAAGCCAACGAACACTTCGTACCCCCCTATGGCAGTGGTGCCACCTTGTATTTGCGCCCCTTCGTTATCGGTGTCGGCCATAACCTGGGCGTTCGTCCGGCTCCGGAGTACATTTTCTCCATCTTCGCCGTACCCGTCGGACCGTACTTCAAAGGCGGACTGAAACCGGTGAACTTTATGACATCCCCCTACGACCGGGCCGCAAGTCAGGGTACGGGCGCCGCAAAGGTGGGAGGCAACTACGCCGGAAGCTTATACCCCAACAAGATCGCCAAGGAAAAAGGCTTTGCCGATGCAATCTATCTGGATCCCGCTACTCATACAAAAATTGAAGAAGTGGGGGCCGCCAATTTCTTCGGAATTACCCACGACGACAAGTTTATCACCCCGGATTCCCCTTCCATCCTGCCCAGCATCACCAAGTACTCTTTACTGCATGTGGCGAAGGAGTACCTAAACTTAGAGGTGGAAGAACGGGACGTTTACGTGGATCGTCTGGAGGAATTCAAGGAAGCCGGCGCCTGCGGTACCGCAGCGGTCATCACTCCCATCGGAGGCATCCAGCATAAGGACAATTTCCATGTGTTCCACAGTGAAACGGAAGTGGGTCCCATCACCCGTAAACTCTACGACACCCTTTACAACATCCAGTTCGGCGATGTTGAAGCACCCGAGGGATGGATTGTGGAAGTGGATTAAGTGCTCACCCCTTAGGACCATGGAAAAATCCCTTCAAGGATCCTTTTCCTTAATAAACTTAATAAAAAAGAAGGACCGGATATTCTCCGGTCCTTCTTTTTTGCCTTGTTTTCTCCGATCCCCCGTAAAGGAATCCGTGGTTTCCCAGCCTTTATTTACACCGGTTCCTTAATCTGTTCCACGTGAAACCGAAGTTTTCCTTCCTCCACATATATTTCAATTTTAGACCCTTCCGCAACGATGCCCTTTAAAAACATCTCCGCGATTTCATCCTCAATCAGACGCTGTACCGTTCTTCGAAGGGGTCTGGCGCCGTATTTCTGATCATAACCTTTTTCAAGGATCAAATCCTTGACTTCCTCGGTTACGCTTAACTCAATGTTTTGTTCCAGGGCTTCCCGGCGCACTTCCAGGATCATCAAGTCGATGATTTTTTTCAGTTCCGGCTTTGACAGCTCAGTAAAGACCACAACATCATCCACCCGATTTAAAAACTCGGGACGGAAGGTTTCTTTGAGTTTATCCCTTACCCGGCTTTCCATGGCTTCATAACCGTTTTGACTGAATCCGATGGTTCCTCCCTTGGCATTGGTTCCCACATTGGAGGTCATCACAATCACGGTATTATCAAAGTAAACGGTTCGTCCCTGGTTATCCGTCAGTCGTCCGTCTTCTAAAATTTGTAGCAGCATGTTGAATACATCGGGATGGGCCTTTTCAATTTCATCAAGAAGAATCACGGAGTAGGGCTTTCGCCGTACTTTTTCCGTCAGCTGCCCGCCCTGATCGTAACCCACATATCCCGGAGGCGCTCCGATGAGCTTCGATACCGTATGTTTTTCCATATACTCCGACATGTCGATACGGATCATGGCCTCTTCGTCACCGAAGAGTTCATGGGCCAGGGTCCTTACGGATTCCGTTTTTCCCACGCCCGTCGGTCCGACAAAAATGAAGGATGCGGGTTTTTTAAGTTTACGAAAACCGGATCGATTTCTCCGAATGGTTTTGGCCAGACTGGAAATCCCCTTTTCCTGACCGATCACCCGGCGATGCATACGGGCTTCCAAATCCAGAAGCTTTTTCGCCTCTTCCTCGGTAATCTTTTGTACCGGGATCCGGGTCCAGGTTTCAATCACATAGGCGATGTCCTCCACGGTGATTTCAATGTTTTCCGTTTCCTTTCGAATTCGTTGGATTTTATCCAGGACCATCAATTCATCGGCTTTATACTCCGCGGCTTTTTCATAGTCGTTGTGCTCCGCGGCAAACTCCTTTTTCTCCCGCAAAATCTCCAGCTCTTCCTCCAGGGCCGCCAGTTCCACCAGCCCCTTGTTTTTAAGATTCGCCCGGGAACCGGCCTCATCCAGCACGTCGATGGCTTTGTCCGGCAGATACCGATCGTTGATATAGCGCTCGGATAGTTTTACCGCCGCTTCAATCACCGCTTCGGAAACCTTCACACTATGGTACTTTTCATAGTAGTCCTTCACCCCGCTGACGATTTCGATGCTGTCGGAAATCGTGGGCTCCTCCACCATCACCGGCTGGAATCTTCGCTCCAGCGCCGCATCCTTTTCGATATGCTTTCGATACTCCTCCAGGGTGGTGGCCCCGATAATCTGGATTTCACCCTTTGCCAGGGAGGGTTTCAGGATGTTGGCCGCATTCATCACACCGCCGTGGACTTCACCGGCCCCCATGATGTTATGGACTTCATCAATGACCAGGATCACATTTCCCAGTTCATTGGCTTCTTTCACAATGGACTTCATTCTTCCTTCAAATTGTCCCCTAAACTGGGTTCCCGCCACGATGGCCGTGAGGTCCAACAGATAAATTTCCGTATTGAACAGTTTCGCCGGAACCTGTTTATCGACGATGCGCACCGCCAAACCTTCGGCAATGGCGGTTTTCCCCACCCCCGGCTCTCCGATTAAAATGGGGTTGTTCTTGTTTCTTCGGTTCAGAATTTGTACCACCCGGTCAATTTCCCGGTGTCTTCCGATAATCCGGTCCACATGACCGTCATTGGCCTTATCCGTAAGGTTGGTTCCGTATAGGTCCAAAAACTTCTTTTTCTTTTTGAAAGGATTGCCCAGGGTTTTGTCCTTGCTTTTCGATTCTCCTTCGGAATAATTTCGGGGATTTTCCTGGTGTTTTTGAGAAGACTTCTCTTCCTTTTTCTTTTCCGTTTCTTTTTTATCGGTATTGGGCTTGTTGGCGCCGTTGAGCAGCTTCATGAAAGGATTGCTCCCTTCATCGCCTCCGGGAGCCTCTCCCTCTTCCATATTATCAAACATGTCGTTCATCTGCTCGATCAGGCCTTCCACTTCCTCCTCGGACATGCCGGTCTGTTCCATGATCTGATCCACAATGGGGAGACCCATTTTTTTCGCACAGGGGACGCAAAGCCCTTTCATACCGGAATCCTTCTCCTTCATATCCGCGGCGAATATCACCGCCACATTCTTTTTGCATACTGAACATTTTTTCAAGTTGATCATCTCCATATTTATTAAATAGTACTGTTTTTATAACAGATCTTATTGATAGTCTTTGTTTTTTTCTTTTTCTTGAGGTTTCCTACCTCTATTATAACAAACTTGTCAATGTTAAAAAGGGTTTGTCCATTATATTTACCCAAATAAAAAAATCCTACCAAATTTGGCAGAATTTTTTTATCATGATTTTTCAATAGCTTCTATTTGTTTCCTTTTCCATAGGACTTACGACTGTTTCGTCGCCCACCCCGATTACTCGGTCGTCCTTTTTTCGAGAAATTACGATTCTGGGGTTTCTTCGACCGTAGAGGAGACTCGGCGGTAAGGACGTTTTCCACTTCCTTAGGAGCCTTGGTGGACAGTTTCAGGGCCATAGCCAAAACCGTTTCCGCATCATAACGTTCCAACAGATCCTTGGCTATTTTTCTTGCCTCCAATAAATCCGTATCTTCGATTTGGTCCACGATTTTTTCCGCGGTCACTTCAAATCCTTTTTTCGTTAACTGATCAAAGCTGGGCATGGATTCCTTTACCACGGATTTATTGGTCTTTTCTTCAATGCGGGATAAAAGTTCCATTTCCTTTGGGGTTACAAAGGTAAAGGCGATACCGGTTTTCCCTGCTCTTCCCGTTCTTCCCACCCGGTGTACATAACTTTCCGTGTCCTGGGGCAGGTCAAAGTTAAACACATGAGTAACTCCGGTAACATCCAGTCCCCGTGCCGCAACATCCGTTGCAATCAACAGCTCGATTTTGTTCTGTCGGAATCGTTGCAGGACCTTGCTTCTTTTTTCCTGACGCATGTCTCCGTGAAGACCTTCCGCCTTAAATCCGTTGTTCCGAAGAGCTTCCGTCAATTCATCCACCCGTCTTTTCGTCCGTCCGAAAATAATGGCGGATTCCGGCTGATGCTTGGTAAGGAGGGTACAAAGAGCGTTTAGCTTTTCCGCTTCCTTTACCTTCACGTATCGTTGTTCTATGGTATCCACAGTCATCCCCCGGGATTTCACGGCGATGGACTTGGGGTTATTCATAAATCGTTCTCCGATTTTTTTCAACCGGTTTGGCATGGTGGCTGAAAACAACATGGTTTGTCGCTCCGTGGGAAGCTCTTTGAAGATGGTTTCAATATCCTCAATAAATCCCATATTCAACATTTCATCCCCTTCATCCAGGATTACCACGGACATATCATCCAGGCGAATGGTCTTACGTCGCATATGGTCCATAAATCTTCCCGGGGTGGCCACAATGATCTCCGGCTTTCTTTTCAGGGCCTTAATCTGTCGGTCAATGGGTTCGCCTCCATAGATCGCCAGGGCGTTGACCTTTTTAAACTGACTGAGTCGGTTGATTTCCGTTGCCACCTGAATGGCCAACTCCCTTGTGGGTGCTAAGACCATGGCCTGGGGGTGTTTTCTGTCGGGAAGCATTTTTTCAATGGTGGGAATCCCAAAAGCTGCGGTTTTTCCCGTTCCCGTTTGGGCCTGCCCAATAATATCTCGATCCAGTTTTGCATGGGGAATTACCTGACTTTGTATGTCTGTAGGTTCTACAATCCCCATTTTGTCTAATGCATGTAAAATTTTCTCGTCTACCATAAATTCTTTGAAGTTGCTCACTTAATCATTCTCCTTTGTTTTTTGATTTTCCACTTTTCCTAGACGGCACTTAAGAGGTGTTTTTTGCCTCAGTTATTTCATACCTCTAATCAATAGGGAAAATCGCTAACTAAAAGGGATTTGTCTATCGGCTGACGCCGTTTTCTGTGCCAGGGACGCACTTTCCGTCCCGACTCCTATTGATATAAGTTCCGCCTTTTCTGCCTGTTGGGCGACGGTATCCTGTGTTGATTTTAACGCCATAAAAAAAGGCAATTCCTTTATGATTAAAGGAATTGGCCTTTAAGGTCTGTCATTTGTAAATAATTATTTTAATAGAATAAAATATCTAGTGATTACAAACGATTCTTCAGATCCTGAATTACAGCTTAGTTACGTTCGCTGCTTGTGGACCTCTGTCGCCTTCAACAATTTCGAATTCAACGTCTTGACCTTCTTCTAAAGTCTTGAATCCTTCAGATTGGATCGCTGAGAAGTGTACAAATACATCGTCTCCTTCTTCTCTTTCGATAAATCCAAATCCTTTTTCTGAGTTAAACCATTTTACTTTTCCTGTCAAATTAATGACCTCCTCTAAATTAAATTCTAAAGCATCATGCAGAAAACGTTTTTAAATCCTAAAACTGAAGTATCTCATTTAGAGTAAGGCTTCTAAAAACTGTTTTTCCTCTATCTGCTTTAACTATTACATCATACCACAGGTAAAATTAAAAAGAAAGCCCTTTTTTGGATAATATTTAAGTTTTCTTTGATTTTTGCTATTCTTTTTTAATTTTTGATTTTTTTAAATGTTTGATCTTTGGGGCGGCGGGCTTCCCTTCAACCTACCTCCAGGCTTTCTTCCTCTCCGGATAACACCTCTTCGATTAAATCCTTAATGATGGTGGGGATCCGCTCAAAGACGTCGGGGCCGTACACCCTTTCCGACCGTTGATGCAAGTCCTTGCCCCAGGGTCCGATGTTGACCACCTTCATATTGAGCTTTTGCATTTCCTGAAAGGGGATGCTGTACACCTCATCCCAACCGGGACTGTTTCGTTTGATCACATCAATGTCCTCGGATTTTCCCGTGAATCCGCAATAGCTTAAATCGCTCATCCCCATAAAATATTCGTTTTTTTGAAAGGAGAAATTGTAGTATTTCCCGGTTATACGGTTTAACCGCTCCTCCAGTTTTAAGTCGTCCCCCAGGATGTTGTGATTATTAATGTGAGGATAATAGGGACCCGAAAGCCCTAGGATCACCAAGGGTTCATCAATGTTTATGTGATCCCCCGTTAAGGCGATCAGCTTGACCGCCAGCTCCGGTAAGGTAACCTTATTATCCTGAAAATCCTGCCTTAATAAAAACAGGGTCTCCTGATACTCTTTTTCAAATCGCTCTCCTCCGTCCTCCCTTGCCCACTTATAGGCCTCTTCGAAGTCGAGAATAATGGGGGAGTACTCGATGGGTTCGTACTCCTGATGATTCATTTCGCAGTAAGCCTGATAGGATCCGTCCACAAAAACCAGGGTTTCCGTTACCGCTTCCTTTGCAAAGGTCTTTAGGGATTCCAGGATCTCCTGGGGTTCCTTTACGAAGGTTAACCAGTTAAAAAAACCCACCGCTGCCTCGGGGATGGAAGCATCGTACACTTTTTTCCGGTCCTTTAAATGGACCCACATCGGCGGAGGGGTGGCGTCGTTTTCATGAACGTCGCACAGTCCCGGATTCAGCTCCGTCCGGCGCTGAATATTGGCCATGACCATGGAGGGACTGATGCCGTTGTAGGGATTGCTGATATGACTGGTCACCCCTTTGGCATAAATAATGGGCATGACCTTGCCCACACTGCCTTCATAGTACAGTGCTTTTTCCCGTACATTATTAAAATAGGGCTCGGAGTTAATGGCCAATTTGTAGTTCAGCCCGTATTTCTGGTGGAGTTTATGCAACAGCTCCACCCCCTGTAGCATCCCTTTGGAAATCGTTTCTTCATCGGGAACCGATAAAATCAGTAGGTTTCCTTTAAAATCCTCTTGTTTGCTAAAGTAATCCACCACCCCCATTTGCAAGGCGGCGCCCCCCTTCATATCCGCCGTGCCCCGACCGAAAATCCAGTTTTCATCCTGTAGATCCCGTAGCACGCCCTTCTTTTTTACCCGACGGAGCAAAGCTTCTTTGAGCTCCTCGGGACGAAAGGCCATATCTTCCAAGCTTCCGTACTCTTCGATCCCCACGGCATCATGATGATGAATCAGCACCACCGTCTCTTTTCCCTCTCCCCGAACCAGGGCCCACACCACTTCCCTTCGGTAAGCGTCCTCCTTTAGGGGCTCCGTGCCGAAGTACTCGGGGTTTTCCTGGAAGTACTCCCGTTCCCGAAACCAGTTCAGGATCACATCCTCAATGATCGGTTCGTAAATGGAGTTGGTATCACTTCGAATGGCCACCAAACGGTAAAATATGGACTCGATAATCTTTTGCTGTTTTTCTGGTAACATGATTGGCCTCCTTATCTGTTGAACAACTGCCTTTCCGGTTTTTCCCCGGGCCTTCCCATATAGTATCCTTGGATATAATCCACCTTCGCCGACACTAAAAACTCCAGCTCCTCTTGGGTTTCCACCCCTTCTCCGATTATTTGAATGCCGTGCTCCCGGGCAATGGCTACTAAACTGTGTACAATGGATTGCTTCATCGGTGCTTGATGAACATTCCGTATGATTTCCATATCCACCTTTATGTAATCCGGCAAAAACTTTGTTAAGGTGTTTAAGGATGCGTAGCCGCTGCCGATATCATCCAGGGCGATGCTGAATCCCTTTTCCCGGTAGAAGTCAAGAATTTTTTTTAAGTGGTACACGTCCTTAATCTCTTCGGTCTCCACCACTTCAAAGACGATTTGCTCCGGACGAAGACCCACGTCCTCCATCACGGCCAACGTACTTTGAAGACAAAAAACGGGATCGTAAATAGCCCCGGGGGTAAAATTAATGAAAAGTTTTTCCTGAATTTTTTCCCGGGCACCGTTTCGAATATTGGTCTCCCGGGCCTGGCGATCCATGTTGAACAGTAAATCACTTTCCTTCGCCATGGAAAACATCCTCCCCGGCGGCACCAGCCCCCCTTTTTTATCGTATCCCCGTATCAGGGTTTCATAGCCATGAATCTCTTTTTTATGGGGATCCACAATGGGTTGAAAATGGGTTTTCAGGCGATGCTGATCCAACACTTCGATAACCTCACCCGACTGGTATAGACTTTCCCACTCCTTTAAGGTTTTCATTCGATGCAGTTGGTCCACCACCGGCAACTTCCCATTCATCGGCAGGATTTTGATATCTCTTTTGGCTAAATCGATGAAATCTTTGTTTTTCCCCAGGACATCCATCACTTTTTCAAAGGATCCCGCCCTGATTTCCAGTCCGTTTTGAATTCTTTTCAATGGAAACCTTGCCTTTTCCAAGGCTTCCTCCACTTTCATAACCAACTCCGATGTGCCGGCGGTTACCACAACGGCTTCCATGCTGTTGTATAGCTTCGGCGTCTTGGTACACCTCTCACAGCCCATAGTCATCCCTCCAAAATGGTAGATTCTTTTGTCCGGGTACCTTCTTTTGCTGTCCTTCCCGGCGTTACTTTTATTTATACCAATTCTTTTTGGGCCTACACAGTTTTTCCCTTATTTCTTTTCCCCTTGTTCCTCGCCAACCTCCACCCCGGCCATTTTCATGAGATAAAGGGCATTGGTGGTCCGAGAGGCTCCGGGACGAAGCTTATAGTCAAAGTGAATTTCCCCCCCTCGGTAGGTCTCCTGAAAGTGATAATTCTTCACCCCCACCTTGGGATTGTCCTCCAACTCCGTAAGCTCCAGATCATGGGTGGATACCAGCCCCACCCCGCCGGTTTCATACAGTTGTTGAATCAGGATCTTCGCCCCTAGGTGGCGATCCGTGGAGTTGGTCCCCTTAAATATTTCATCCAGCAGGAAAAACACCGGAGCGCCTGTCTTGGTTTCCTCCACAATTTCCTTGATGCGAAGTATTTCTCCATAAAAGGAGGAAATGTTTTTTTCAATGTTATCACTGATCCGCATACAGGTATGAATTTTCATCAGGGAGGCGGACATTTCCTCGGCACAGACCTTGGTTCCCAAACTTAAGAAAAGAAGGTTGATTCCGGCGGTTCGCAGATAAGTACTCTTCCCCGACATATTGGAACCGGTAATGAGCAAAATGGGATTTTCGGGGTTCAGTTCAAGGTCATTACTGACCGCCGACCGGCTGATTAGCGGATGGGCCAGGGACTTCCCCCGGTACACCGAGGGTTCTGTCGCCACCTTGGGCAGTGCCCAGTCCCGGTGGTCCCGATGGATATTGGACAGGCTCACCAGGGCTTCCACGTCCCCTAGGATATCAATCCACTGTTGCAAAGCTTCCCCCGACTCCCTCTTCCATTTTTCCAAATCCACCAAACACCGATAGTCCCATAGGGTGAGAATGTTCACCGGTACAAACAGCAGATTTTGCTTGTTCAACGTACGATTGGCCAGCTTTTCCAATGCTTTTAACTGCTCCGTTCCCGATTTTTCCCCGTTCCCCTTTAAGGCTCTTTGCAGGGTTTGTAATTCTTCACTGTCAAAGCGGGGCTTTTCAAAGGTTCTTAGCTGACGGATGTACTGGTTCAGTTCCAACTGATAGTCCTTCACCATCCCCAGCACTCTGCCCCGCTTCAAAAATCCCAGGGCAAACAACAAACCGTGGAGTCCCAGCAACAATACAACGGGCCCCAGGGTAAATTCAGTGAAAATCCCCGCCAGGGCCATCAATAAGGTAATCCAGGGCAGGGCCTTCACAGCGAAGATGACCGTTGGTTTTGAAAACACCGGATTCCTTGTGCTTCCCCATTGGATCACTTCTTGAAAGTCCCGATGCTTTTTTCTTCCGACCCTTCCCTCCACCAGAAACCTTCGGACCCAGAGATCTTTGTTCCCCAACTCCTCTAAAAGCCCCTGTCGGCGGGTGACCGCCTCTTTGTTTTCCAAGGGGTGGATCAATAATTGGCAAAGCTTTTCTTTTCCCAGCCGGGAGGTGGTGTCATCAATCCACTGAAACACCGAGTTTTGTCCGAATAGGTCCAGATCATAGGAAAAGCGGTGATCGGCGTCGATAAACTCCGTACCCCGTTCTTCAAACTCCCGCCAACGGCCTTCCTTTCGCATCCTCTGCTTTTTGTAAAGCTCCTTATATTCCCTTACATATTGTTCCCGCTGTTTTAATCCTTCATGGCGGAGGACAAAGGTCAGAAAACCCATAAAGGAGAGAACAAACCCGGACCATAAAAAAAGGTTTTCTCTTTGAAAGGCCAGAACAAAACCGGTGCTCAAGAATATCAGCACCATTGCCAATCGCAAATTGCTCAGCCTTTTTTGTCGTTGATGGATTTCTTGCCACTGTGTATGGAATTTTTCCTCCCCTCGGAGGTACCGGGCATATACCTTGTCCACCTTTGTATTTTCCATCTCCATCGGTTTATTTCCCTTCTTTTTCTAGGATTCTAAAGTATTCCGACATCTTATCCAGGCCCTCTTTTACACTTCGGGAATCATTGGCGTATCCGATGCGTAAATACCCCTCCCGATCCAAGGCCTCTCCGGGAACCAAAAATACTCCGGTGTCTCGAAGGAGCCTTAAGGCCAGGTCTCTCGACTTGATCTTATAGTCGTATTGAATAAAGGCGGTGGTTCCGGCGGAGGGCTTTTGATAGGTGACCCGCGGTTCCCGTTCCACCCACTCTTCTAGGATTTTGGCGTTCTCCAGAACCAATGTGCGATTCCGTTTTAAAATTGGATCCTTTGCCTCCAGAGCCAGCGCCGCTAAATAGTCATCGATTTTCCCGCAGGAAATGGTGTTGTAATCCCGGTGGATGTTAATTTCCCTTAGGACTTCCTCCCCGGCCATAATCCAACCGATGCGCAGTCCCGCCAGGGAAAACACCTTGGACATGCTGCCCGTGGAGATCCCCTTTTCGTATAAATCAAAAATCGACGGGCCGAAGGCGTCTCCCTGATGATTGAGTCCCCGATACACTTCATCGCATAGAATATACGTATCATGGGCTCTGGCGATTTCTACGATCGCTTCCAGGCATTCCCGATCCATTAGAGACCCGGCCGGATTATTGGGATTATTGATGGCAATCATTTTCGTATGATCATTGACCATTTTTTCCAACGCCTTGATATCCGGCAAAAAACCGTTTTCCAGGGTTAAGGGTAGGATTTTTACCTTTGCCCCCAGGGATTCGGGTATGGAGTAGTGTTGCTGATAGGTGGGCATGACGGAAATCACTTCATCGCCCGGTTCCACTAAAGCGGAAAACACCAGGTGATTGGCTCCGATCCCTCCGTGGGCAATGACCACGTTGGAAAGGGTTCCCGTCTTATATAGACTCGCCACCTCTTTTCTGAGCTTAACCGTGCCGGGGATGGCTCCGTAGGTCAGCTGCATTTCATAAATCTCCTCAAGACCTTCCTTTCCCCTTCCCTGGAAATCCAACAACTCTTTTACCGTAAGGGACTTTACACAGGTTTCCCCTAAATTGTATACCGCATCATTTTCGTATTGATTCATCCATTCTTCAACGCCAAAGGGTTTCATTTTCATGGATCTCATCCTTTCCTTCCTTTCTTTTAAGTATAGTGGATTCAAGGGAAATGCACAACAACCACGAAAAAGAAAAGTTTCGCCCAACTCCCAATCCCCCGCCTCGGGAAAATCCATGGAAGGGCCTTTAATAAATTCCTTCATTCCGGGTGCCCTTCGGCTTGATTGGGTTTGGAATTTTATGACTCTCCTTTGTTTAAATTGATCTCCATGAGGTATAAATTAAACAAATAGTATGATTGAAAAAATCCTACAATTTTTTTCAAAATAAGTCGTATAAAGGCCACTTTTTCGAAAGGAAAAGGCGCAAAGTTCGGCGTCTACCGTGTAGCCTCCTACACCAGGACGGTCCAACTGCCGTAATTTATTTTACGGCGGTTTTTTGTTTTGAAGGCCTGTTTTCCCTTGAGGGATAGGATCGTCTCTCTGTAGGAAACTGTTTTTCTGAACGGTTTTGTATTTTTGTGTTTGAAGTGAGCGTTCCGAGGTATATAATAAATAATACTATTTATCAATTGAATATTTTTCTCGATTTGACAAAGGCAAACCCGATGAAAGTCGGGGACGCAAAGTCAAGAGTCTACGGTGTTTATGCAAACACTAGGGCCGTCCGACTACCATATCTGTTATGGTGGTCTTTTTTTCGTAGCATTTTGATGCTGTCCACTGCCCTTCTAAGGGGCACTGTAACCGTAGATTTCCTGTACACATAAGGAGCGTGAGAACCATGAAGAAAAAAATCCCGTACTTTTTTATCATTCTCGGCCTATTAGTCATTGCCTATCCTTTTGCCAGTAACCTATACAGCTCCTACTGGGAAAACCGCATGCTCGAAGAAGCCGAGGCGCTGCTGGGAAGCAGTCAAAACAATGATGAGGAAGACCTGTCCCAGACCGTTGCCTATCATTTTGCCCAAATGAACCGGGCTTTGGAAGAAGAGGAGGAAAGCGAGGAGGCCTTGAACTCTGATGAACGAGAGGAAGCAGATCCCCTGGAAGAGCCCCCCTCTCCCCTGGAGAACACGGCGATCAATGAAGGTCCCTCGGACAATGAGGTGAATTATACCGAGCGGGGGGCCGTCATCGGTAAAATACAGATTCCCTCCATTGATGTGAATCTACCCCTGCTTTTCGGAAGCGATGCCCAAACCTTGGATCGGGGAGCCGGTCAAATCATAGGAACCGCAGCCCCGGGAGAAATCGGAAACACGGCCATTGCCGGCCACCGGGCCAATCGGGACGGTCGATTCTTCTATCGTTTGAATGAACTGAAGGAGGGGGATGAAATCATCGTCGAAACTCGGGACGGAACCTTCGTCTACAGGGTTTATGATACCAAAATCGTGGACCCCACGGACTTATCGGTTCTCAACCGGAATCAGACCGACAAAATTGTTACCTTGATCACCTGTCATCCCCGTTATACCGCCGACTATCGATTAATTGTTCATGGCGTCCTTACCGAGGATGATTCCCTATAGCACCTCTTCTGATAAAAATCCTGTACTCTTTGGCCCTGCCATAGGGTACAGGATTTTTTATGCTTTTTTTCAACCGAATGAATCCTTATGACAAATGACCCTTGACGGATTGTTAATTTATTGTTAAACTCCCTTCGCAAAACCCCCTTTTTCCCTGGGTTTCGTGAACAGCCACACAATTATTTCTTGGTTTTCCACGGTTTTTTTTATTCATTTTATTGAAAATACACAAGATTCTTCAGGTGTGTTTTTTATATAGATTTTTTTCATTTCTTTTTTACAATACACTATCTATTTAGGAGGTATTACATTGACAGAACGAACCTATGATCAACCGAAAGTTCGCAGCAAGAAAAAAGGAAACCGGATCCAAAACTTCTTCGAAAGCTTTTATCAGCTTTCCCATTTCGGCACCGATGTGAAAACCGAAGTCACCGCAGGGATTACCACCTTCTTAACCATGGCCTATGTCCTCGTGGTGATTCCCGGATTTTTAGCCGATGCGGGAATGCCGCCGGAGGGGCTCTATACTTCCGTCTGTCTTATTGCCATCATTGGAACCTTTGCCCATGCCTTTGTCTCCAAGCTTCCCCTGGCCACCTCCCCCGGCTTAGGCCTTACCATCTTCTTTGCCTACACCGTGGTGGGTCCCATGGGTTATACCTGGCAACAGGGCCTTGCGGCGGTGGCGGTTTCGGGCATGGTATTTTTTATTATCTCCATTACCCCCGCCCGGGCAAAAATTATGAACAGCCTGCCCCAAACCATAAAAATTGCCATTACCGGAGGCATCGGTTTGTTCATTGCTTTGATCGGATTTCAAAATGCGGGCATCGTAGTGGCCGTAGAGGGGGGCATGTATTTTGGAGACTTGGGAAACCCCAGCGTGATCCTCAGTATCATCGGTCTGTTTACCACCCTTTTTCTAATGGCCAAAGGACTGAAAGCGGCCTTGATTCTATCCATCGCCTTTACCACGGTGATCGGCATTCCCCTGGGCGTCACCGATTTATCGGGGATCGGCTTTCTGTCCCTGCCCCCTTCCATCGGCGGCACCTTTTTACAACAGGATTTCATGGGACTGCTGGGTAATGACGGCATCGGCTTTGCCCTGTTGAACATTGTGATGGTCATCTTAACCATTTCCTTAGTGGATTTGTTCGACAATATCGGAACCATCCTTGCGGTGGCGGACCGGGGCAAGCTGTACAACAAAAATGGAGAGGTTCGGAACATGAAAAAGGCCCTTCTCTGTGACTCCGTCTCCACCACCATCAGCTCTTTTATCGGTACCACCACCACCTCCACCTATTTAGAATGCTCCGCAGGAATCGCCTCGGGAGGAAAGACGGGACTCACCGCCCTAACCACGGGGACCCTCTTTGTGGTGGCTTTGTTTTTCTCGGGAATCGTCGGTATTATTCCCGGCGCCGCCACGGCCCCGGCCTTGATTGTTATCGGTATTCTGATGATGAACAGCTTAACCAAGCTGGACTTTACCGATATTACCGAAGGGGCTCCCGCTTTTTTCACCATTGCTCTGATGCCCTTTACCAGCAGTATTGCCGAAGGGATTGCCGGGGGCATCATCTCCTATGTTGTGTTAAAGATAGCCACCCGACGGTTCCAGGAGATCAATGCCGTAATGGTGATTTTAGCCGCCCTGTTTGTGGTTCGATTTATGACCCTTTAATGCGGCCCCTTACAACTTCTCCTATTTCCACCGATATAAAACGCCGCCCTTTACTTCTCCATAGTAAAGGGCGGCGTTTTTATTAAGCGGATTTATGGTCGGGTGATTTGAATCCAGGTGGCCCCGTAAATCCGTTCGATCTCCTGACCGTCTTCATAATAGAATCGGGTAGGGGCGTTGGGTCCGGTTTTCTTCCAGGTGCCCCGAAAACGCTGGCCGCTGACATAATAGTCAATGGCTCCCTCCCCTACTACCTCGGGGGTCGTTCGTCCCCGACTGTCCCGGGGATGGCCGGTGTACTGAACGATCACATTTCGCGCCCAAAGCGTTGCTCCCGTGGCGTCCTGATGAGGGCTTCCGTTTATCAGCCTTCTATAGGCCTCCCGGTTCTCATCGTATCGATAGGAAACCCGGTAGTTGTTATTGTATTCTATGGAAAAACTGTTCCCCGAACTTCCCTGTCGACTGATATTGCCCGGACGAAGCACAGAGCCCGGGGCACCCCTTCCTTCCCTAAGGGTTGATAGATTAACATAAAGATTGTGGGGAGCCCTCCGGGCACCGTCTCGGTAAAAATCTCCATGGGCCAGGGCATTGGTATAGGGTACCCCCCAATCCCGAATCCGCTGAAGATTATCCCGGCTTGCACTGGCGGTGATAAAGTTGATATTGTTTTCCCAGGCAAGCATGATGCTGTGTTCCCTTGCACTTCGAATGGGACCCACTTTGGCGGGAAGATCATGAAACAGGGCTAAGTAGCGGGTGGCCCGACCCTCCACTTCAAACTCATATACCAGGCTTGCTTGGGACAGCCCGTGTTGAGGCCTTGCATTGGGATGGTTATCCAGGGCGATACCATAGATCGGATTTCCCTCCGATTGGGGCACCCTGGCCATAGCCTCTTCCAGTTCCTCCCGGGAGGCTTCCAACAGGACCGTTAAGGTCTCCCGTTGTTCCTCGAGGTTTTTTCGCTCCGCCTGCATTTGAAACCGCCGGTCTTCAATATTATTTCGTTGTTCCTCCATGGCCAGCCGCTGCTCCTCCGTTCTTTGTTGTTCTTCCCGAAGGGAACTGATCAGTTCCGCATCCCGATCGGCAATTCGCTGCATATAGGCCAGACGAATGATCAGGTCTCCGAAATTATCCGCTGCCAGCAACGTCTCTAAATAGGAGGTTCCCCCTTTCATATAAGAGCTTCTGACCCGGCCCCCGAATTTTTTTGTGGTATCCTCCAGTCTTTCCTCCGATTCAAGCAGGGCCGCTTCCGTTGCCTCCAGCTCCTCCTCGATGGCTGCCAGTTCCCCGTCCAGTTCATCCAAACGGGCCAAGCGCCTTTCAATATCCTCGTTCAACAGTCGAATGGTCTCTTCGTATTCTGCGATATCCTCTTCAATTTCCTCCACTTCTTCAAAGGGATTCTCCGGATTTCCATAGACCTCTTCCCGGTGTCCCCCGGCCAAACCCAAGAGGAGCAGAAGACAAAGGACCATCAGCGTAATTTTACGATACATTACCAACACCTCCCATACACTACACCTTGAGATACTTTCGAATGGACACAAAGCTTCCAAAGCCCGCCATGAAAGTTCCGATGATCATCAGTCCCCCAAAGATGGGGAGCAGCCGTTCCATATCCCTCACCGGTTGAAACAAAAGAATCAAAGAGTCCTGTCCGAAGGCCGAGGCCAATTGGAAATAGACGACTCCCAATGCCCCGATGGCAACCAGGGTTCCCGTCCATCCCATGACCATGCCTTCCATTAAAAAAGGAAATCGAATAAAACCGTTACTGGCGCCCATATATTTCATAACCACCACTTCTTCCTGTCGGGCGACGGCGGAAAGACGGATGATGTTCACGATTAAAAATACGGCTCCCAGGGCAATCAGCACCCCTAGGGTTAAAAACAAGGCGTTCAGACGGCTGGTAATCTGCATCAACCGACTCACCAGCTCCTCCCCGTAATCCACCAACTCCACTTGGGGATAGGCCCCGACGGTTTCCGCAACCACCGATACCTGCTCCGGCTCCGATACCCGAACCCGGATCAAATCCGGCAGAGGGTTGTTCTCCCCTTCCAAGTCCCGCAGTAGGGTGGGATCCCCCATGGTTCTCGAAAAGTTTTCCAGTCCCTCTTCCTTCGGGACAAAGGTCTGTTCCGCTACCCCTTCCAGGTTGGCGATTTGGGCTTCCACCTCCGAAGCCTGGACCCCTTCTTCCAGGAACACACTGATTTCCACATTGGATTCCAAAGTATGAATAAACTGATTCACATTGGTGGTTACCAGTAAAAAGCCGCCAAGAATAACCAGGGAGATGGCAATCAAGCCCGAGGTAAGAAGGGCCAACCAGGCGTTTCTGGACAGGGATCGAAAACTTTGACGCATACAGTATCCTAAGGCATATCTATTCATGCTCGTAGCCCCCCTTCTGGTCCCGCTTTAGTTTGCCGCCGGCCAGGGCCACCACCCGCTTTTGCATACGATCCACCAGGTCCCAGGCGTGGGTGGCAATGATCACCGTGGTCCCCTCCAAATTGATTTTTTCAAACAACTCCATCAGTTCCAAGGCATTGTCCCGATCCAGGTTTCCCGTAGGCTCATCCGCCAGGATCAAATCCGGGGTTTTGACAATGGCCCGGGCGATGCCCACCCGTTGCTGTTCTCCCCCCGAAAGCTCCTTGGGAAAAGCCTTCTCCTTATGGGCCAGCCCCACTTTTTCCAAAGCTTCGGGAACTTTTTTCTCGATTTCCCCGGGGGAATAACCCAGCACTTCCAAGGCAAAGGCCACGTTTTCAAATACGGTTTTTTGCTTGATCAGCTTATAGTCCTGAAAAACCATTCCGATTTTTCGACGATGTTCCAGGATATCATTTTTTTTGTAGGCAGCCAGGTCGGTGCCCTCAAAAAAAATTCCTCCCGAGGTGGGAAGCTTTTCCCGAAACAACAGCTTAATGATGGTACTCTTCCCGGCGCCGCTGGGCCCCACTAAAAAAAGAAACTCTCCGGCGTTCAGTTTTAAGGATAGTTCTTCTAATGCGGGATCCTGGGTTCCGGGATACCGCATGCTGACTTTATTAATTTCTATCACGATGAATGCCCCTTTCCAATTATTAATCACGAAGGATCCGATTTCGGATCAACAATATTATACCATATCCCATAGGAAAAACCGTAGGCTTTTATTAAATGAGCTCCCTGGCAAGTTGCCCATAAAAAAAACTCCGTGGGCTTATGAAAAGCACCGGAGTTTTCCCAGATGGGGTAATGGATGGATTACTTATGATAGGGTTCCTTTTTTATAATCTTAAAACCCCGATAGATTTGTTCCAGTAAAATAAGGCGCATCAGTTGATGGGGGAAGGTCATTTTAGAAAAGGAGAGCCTCAAATCCCCCCGGGACAGAACCGACGATGAAAGTCCTACCGAGCCGCCGATAACAAAAACCCAGTGGCTTTTTCCCCGCACACCGTACTCTTCAAAAGTGCTTGCCAGCTCTTCCGAGGTCAGCATCTTCCCTTGAATATCCAGGACAATCACCTGGGCCCCTTCGGGTATTTTCTTCAAGATCCCCCGGCCTTCCCTTTCCCGGATGATTTCCACTTCCCGATCACTGCCGCCTTCGATGGTTTTCTCATCGGGCACTTCGACGATTGTTACCTTGGCATGGCTTTGTAGTCGTTTCAAATACTCTTCCATCCCCATTTTCAAATATTTTTCCTTTACTTTTCCCACGGCAATTATATCGATTTTCATTTTGTTAACTCCTTGATTTTCTAGGCCTTTCCTAAAACACCACTTCCAGATCGATTTCCTGATCCCCGCGCACAATGGTAATGACAGCCCGATCTCCCGGGGTAAGGGTATACAGCTCTCGAATCAAAGTGCCCCGGTTCCTGACTTCCTGTCCGTTGACCCCCACAATCACATCTCCGGACTCTATACCGTACTCCCCGGCTACGGAGCCGGGATTGACTTCCGCTACATAAAATCCGTGGCTTACCGGCAGTTCTTCGCCCCAGCTTCGTTGATAAACTTCGGCATTCAGGCCCTGAACCCCTAAGTACACCGGCTGAAATTCTCCGGTTTGGGCAAACTGCTCGATGATGGGCTTGGCGGTGTTAATGGGAATGGCAAAGCCTAACCCTTCCCCGTTTTGTAGTTTTGCGGTATTGATCCCGATCACTTCCGCATCGGTATTCAATAGGGGACCTCCGCTGTTCCCGGGATTGATCGATGCATCGGTTTGGATGAAATTGTCGATCCCCTCGGCGCTGCCTCCCGTGGTGGGGATGGACCGATTCAGTCCGCTGACCACCCCTTGGGTCAGGGTCCGTTCAAAATCCAGGCCCATGGGGTTTCCAATAGCAATGGTGATCTCTCCCACCACCAAGTTGTCGCTGTCTCCTAAGTTGGCCGTAGGCAAATCCTCTTCATCCACTTTGATAATGGCTAAGTCCAGGGAAGCTTCGTTCCACAAAACCTCCGCCGGAAGTTCCTCGCCGTCGTGGAGCAGGACCATCAGTTCCGTAACCTCTCCGTCTCCGATCACATGGGAGTTTGTCAAAATATAACCCCCTTCATCGACGATGACGCCGGTACCCAGTCCCGGCCGCTCCCGCACATCGCCGAAAAACAGATCCCGTTCCAAAGTTACGGTGGTGATCCCCACCACCGAGGGCATGGCCTGTTCCGCCACGGCGGAATAAATATTTAGGTCCAGGTCCTGATTGACCGAAATGGGCGGCCGGTCATTTTCTCTCTCCGGCATGGACCGCTCCACTAAATCCGGCAAAAAAACCATTACGCTTCCAAAGACCAGGGCTCCGCCGAGAACCGCGCCCAAAAAAAGTCCTAGGAAACCGACCCTTTTTTTGGAACCTTTTGCCTTCCCTGCCTGGGAGGCCTCTTGTGAAGGCTGGGACTTTCCCTCTTCCCCCCTCTTCCTAATTTGTTCCCCTTCTTCGTTTTCCTCTAAAAAATCCTCCGTGGAGGAGGGGGTATGATAATAATAGTAATCTCCCGGGTAGTTTTCCCTGCCCTTACCGACTTTTTTCTTATCCCGCTCTTGATCCATGTTTTTCCCTCCCGCACTAGCTTTTATTAAACTCATATACCCGACCGATGCGGTTTCTAAAAGCCACATCCATATTTATTTTAACAGGATCCACCTTTTTTCGCTGCTGAAGCATGCCTTGAATGGTGGATAGGGCCAGTTCCGGGAAATTGTTTTCTTCGCTGAGGTGAGCCAAAATAAAGTTCTTTACGTTGTTTTCCGCTAAATAGCAAATGCTGTCCCCCGCCGCTTCATTGGAAAGGTGCCCTTGGTCGGAGAGTATCCTTCTTTTCAGGGCATAGGGATAACTTCCGGATTTCAGTACCTCCACGTCATGGTTCGCCTCGAGAACCACCAGGTCGGAGCCCAGGATTTCTTCCAGAATCTCCGGGGTCATACAACCGATATCCGTGGCGATGCTGACCTTTTCCTTCTCCCCGGATACCGTGAATCCCACGGATTCCGCCGCATCATGGGAGGTTTTATAGGGTTTGATGCTCAATCCCCCCATGGAAAACACTTCGTCGGTTTTAAAGGTTCTTCGGTTTTCTTCCCTCACCTTACCGATTTTTTCCTCCATGGCCCGCCAGGTTCCCGAATTGGCATACACCGGAAGATCATACCTTCGAGAGAGGATTCCCGCCCCTTTGATATGGTCCATATGTTCATGGGATATGAGAATCCCCGACAGGCTTCGGGGATCCACGTCAATTTGTGCCAAACGGCTTTCAATTTGCTTGCCGCTCAGTCCCGCATCCACTAAGAAATGTTGTTCTCCGTCGGAAAAGGCATAGCTGTTTCCCCCGCTTCCGCTGACTAATGAGCAAAATCGTATCAAGTCCTTTTTCCTCCTCCGTGTTTCTGTCCTCGGTTAGACTATCTCTCTTCCGTGAAACCTTCCATCAAGTTAATTTTCCCTCCGAGACTTTGCAGTTTTCCTTCAAGGCGGTCATAACCCCGCAGAATATGTTCCACCTGATGAATTTCCGACTCCCCTTTCGTACTGAGGGCGGCAATGACCAAGGCGGCTCCCGCCCGAAGATCCGTGGCCGTGACCACCGTGGGGGATAGTTTTTTCACCCCTTCAATCATGGCGACCTTTCCTTCTACCCGAATCTCGGCACCCATGCGTTTTAACTCTTCTACATGCTTAAATCGTCCTTCGAAGATGTTTTCCGTAATGGAGCCGGTGCCTTCGGATATGGCCAAAAGACTGGACATGGGCTGTTGAAGGTCCGTTGGGAATCCGGGATATACCAGGGTTTTCACATCGGCGCTCTTCGTTCTTTTAGAGGCTTTTACCCGAACCCGGTCTCCGTTTTCTTCTATGGTTACATCCATTTCTTTCAGTTTGGCGATAATGGATTCTAAATGTTTCGGAATCACGTTTTTCACTACCACATCTCCCCGGGTGGCCGCCGCCGCAATCATATAGGTCCCCGCCTCTATTTGATCGGGAATAATGGCATGACGGCATCCCCCCAGGCTTTTCACTCCTTCAATTTTAATGGTGTCGGTTCCCGCCCCTTTGATTCTGGCTCCCAGGGCGTTTAGGAAATTGGCCACATCCACAATATGGGGTTCCTTTGCAGCATTTTCAAGCACCGTTTCCCCCTTGGCCTTCACCGCCGCAAGCATGATGTTGATCGTTGCTCCCACACTGACCACATCCAAGTAGATCGTTGTCCCTTTCAGCTCCCGGGCCTGGACAGAGATCATTCCCTGTTCCACTTTGACCTTCGCCCCCAGGGCTTCAAATCCTTTAATATGCTGATCGATGGGCCGGGTGCCGATATGACAACCTCCGGGATAGGCCACCTTGGCTTTTCCAAACCTTCCAAGCCCCGCCCCGAGAAAATAATAGGAAGCACGAAGGCCCCGGGCCCTTTCCTCCTCGGCCTTACACTCCCTGATTTTCTTCGGATCAATACTGACCGTGTTCGAACTTACCCGGGTATTTTGGGCTTTCATTCCCTCCAATATGCTCAGCAGGGTTCGGGTATCACTGATATCCGGCAGGTTTTCAATCACCGTGGTCTCCTCCGCCAGAATGCTTGCCGGTAATATGGCCACCGCAGCATTTTTAAATCCGCTGATTTCCACTTCCCCTTTTAATTTTTTTCCGCCTTGAATTACGAATTTATTCATTGTTTTCACTGATGACGATCAGCTTTCACCACCTTTTTGTTTTTCCCGCTTGTCTTTATTATTCTACCACTTCTTCCGAATGATTTCCACAAAAAGAAAAAGAGCAAAAAAAGGAATAGCCCTGGGGCTATTCCGAGAATGGTCGCATTTGTTTTGGCGCCTGCGGTTAATAATTGACAAAGTTTAGCGGGTTGATCGGTTGTCCGTTTCTTCGAACCTCAAAGTGAAGATGGGGTCCCGTGCTTCTTCCCGTACTGCCCATGGAGCCGATCCTTGCCCCTTTATGCACCCGTTGTCCCCGACTGACACTAATGGCGTTGAGGTGGGCATAATAGGTTTGGTAACCGTTTTCATGGTTGATGATCACCAGGTTCCCATAACTTCCCCGATAGCCTGCGAACTCCACTTGTCCGGCATCCGCGGCATTTACGGCGGTTCCCGTAGGTCCTGCCACGTCAATACCGTTGTGCATTCTTCCCCAACGGGTGCCGAAGCCTGAAGTCAGCCGTCCCCGGGTAGGACTGCTAAAGGATCCCGTGGCCACGGTGGTAGGTCTCTTCGCGGTACCCCGGGCCACTATTCGGGTAACCGGTTCCGACAGAATCTTTTCCTCTTTTATCTCCATATCCACTTTCCGACCGTTTTCCCGTATAATGTATCCGCTGATTTCCTTTTCACCGGAAGCCCCCTGCTGGGTGATTTTCCGATCCCCTTCGTATAGGGAGTCGGTATCATTGTATTCCGTCTCAAAATCAATCTCTTCCGTATACTCCACATACTCCACCGTTCTAACGGTAATATAGGGCTTGGGCACAATCAGACTCAGTTCATCTCCGATGCTGATCATATGCAGATCTTCTAAATGGCTGTTGGCCTGTTCGATATCCTCCGCGGTCAAACCATATTGTTTTGCAATTTCCGAAATGGTCTCTCCCGCTGCCACTTCATGTACCTGTTCCTCATCGGTTCCCTTTTGCAGAATCTTCAAGGCATTATCCTCTTCTTCAATTTCCCCGAGGGACACCAGGGTTTCCTCGACGGCTACCTCTTCGTTAAAGGCCACTTCTTCGTATTCCTTGTCTTCCTCCCGATGGTCTTCTTTGATGGTATCCAACAGTTTCAAGGCTTCCTCTTCGCTTCGCAGGTGGACTAAGTCTTTGCCTTCCACTAAAATGGCATAGGCCTCCACATGATAATCAATGCTGGATAGAATTCTTCGTTCAATCACCGATAACTCCGTTAACGGAGTTTCGCTTTCTTTGAACTCCCCCTTCGTAAAGGAGAGGCTTTCCTCTTCCACTACGATGTTTTCTTCATATCGGTCCCGAAGGTCCGCTTCCATATCCTGTACCATCTGCTGAACGATTTCCCGATCCTCCACTACACCGATCTCCTCATCGTTCACGGCCACGCGATAGCCTTCATAGGTTGATTCCAATATAGGGACGCCTTCACTGCTGAGGGTCACCCCCACCACCAGTAAAGCGGATAAACCGATCCCCACTACCAGCCCCCCTTTTTGGGGATGGGCCAGTTTTGTTCCTTTGAATTTTTCTATGGCCTGAACCTTGGTCCGGGCTATGTATTTTTTCAGTGTGCTTGTCTTTTCTTGAAAGTTCATGGTTTTTCGTTGTTTTTGCAACCATTGGACACTGTTTTTCGCTTGATCTTTTCCCTGCTGCTTCAATTTTTGGAAGTAACCCATGCTTTCACCTCTTATTGGAAAGTTTTTACCCTTGGGATGTATAAAATGGTTAGTCATTTTGACTTATTTTTATCGATGCTTTTTACATTATACCATATTCCTTTATAGAATCAATAATAAATCCTATCATTACCGTTTTTTGTCGAATTTTTTCGAGGCTTTGGTCTCCCCGCGGGATGTGATATAATGAAAGAACTATGAAGGATATTGGAGTGAAAAAAATGTTTTATAAAAAATCCCGATCCATTGAAGAATTAGAGTCTGTATCCATCGACAATATTTTTTTAAATAAATATCTTCCCCAGGCCAACGGCACCTATGTTAAGGTTTATCTTCTGGGTTATCAAAAGTCCCTTCAGTCTCGGGACCTCTCCGAGGATCAGCCGGTGATCTCCCATCAATCCCTGGGAGAGTTGCTGGGAATCCCCCTGTCCGATGTATTGGATGCATGGAAGTACTGGGAGTCCCAGGGGATCATCCGGACCCATCCCCTAAACCCTTCTTCGAAATACCAGGAGCGGGAAAACTTCGCCGTGGAATTTCTGGACCTGAAAGAGAAGTTTCTGCTGGAACATCATTACGGTAAACTTTCCACGGAACAGGAAGTCGCCTCCACGGATAAGGTTTTTCAACAAGCCTCCCAGGGTCAGGAAACCTTCCCACAGCCCTCTGAAGAAGGGGCCCTGGAAAGCCATAAAAATCCTTACCACTGTCAACCGGAGGATTTGATTGAAGCCAATAAAAATCCCCAAATTCGCAATATGTTTGTTGCCATTAATAAGATCATCCAGCGGCCATTGATTCCCAATGAAAAAATCGAAATCCTCGGCTGGTTCTACAACTATAATATTGAGCCCCCCTTAATTGTCGAGGCCTATCGCTTGGCCAAGGAGAAAAAAAACGTCTCCACCGTTCAGTATGTGGAAGGGATTATTCGAAACTGGTACGATCAGGGCATCACATCCGAGGCTCAGCTTCAAAACCATCGGGAGTCCCAAAAGGATCGCTTCTCCCTTTACAACCGAATCTTTCGGGCCCTGGGCTTTTCCACTCGGGAACCCTCGGAAAAGGAACGGGAGATCATGGACCATTGGTTCGATGAGTTTCAATTCCCCATGGAAATCATTCTGCGGGCCTGTGATGAGTCGATTAAAATAGCAAGCCCCAACATCAGTTATATCCATGGGGTGCTTAAAAACTGGCATAAAAATAAGGTCGCGTCCTTAGAGGATGTGGAGGCCCTTCGACAGGCGGCAAAACAGAAAAAAGCCTCCAAGCCCTCTCCACAAAAATCCTCCGGGGAACCATTCAAGACCAAGTTTCACCTGTCCGACAGCCGAACTTCAAAATATAATGCCGAAGAATTGGAAGCCCTTATTATGAAAAGACAAAACCGAGAATAAAATGGAGGTCCTATATGTTTCAACAATATATCAAGGAAATTTTAAGAGAGTACGACCGCCTGCGCCAGCAAAGCGAAGACCTGAAAAAACAACGCCGGGAGGAAATCTACCGAAGGGTGCCCAGAATCAAGGAAATCGATCAGGAGATCGCAAGACTGGGACTGGTGCTCTCCAAATCCATCATCGAATCCCCCGAGAAAAGCGAGGAACTGATGAATCGTATTTCCCGGGAAATGGAGAGCCTAAAGGAAGATCGGGCCATGCTCTTAACGGAAAACAACATTCCCCTTTCCTATCTGGACAAGGTTTACCACTGTGAACACTGTAAAGATCGGGGCTTTTTAAAGAACGGAAAAAAATGTTCCTGCTTTAAACAAAAGCTGATCGACCGGGCCTACAACCTTTCGAATCTCAATAATACCCTGGAAAAGGAAAACTTTCATCATTTTAATATCGATCTTTTCTCCTCGGAACCCCAGGAAAAGGGAGGTCTCTCCCCTCGGCAAAATATGATGCACCTGCTGAACACCTCCGAGGGTTTTGTGATGAACTTTCAAGACCCCCAAACGAAAAATCTTTTATTTTACGGCCCGACGGGGCTGGGAAAAACCTTCCTGGCCAACTGCGTGGCCAAGGCCTTGCTGGACCGGGAATACATCGTGATTTATCAGACCTCCTTTAAAATGATCGAAGTCCTGGAGGATTTAAGGTTTCGTCGAAGCCAAAACAAGGAGGAATACAACCTGTTGTTTGAGGCGGATCTGCTGATTATTGATGACCTGGGAGCGGAACTGACCAACTCCTTTACCAACAGTGAACTCTTTAACCTGATCAACAGCCGGATCCTTAGGGGAAAGAAAATTCTGATCTCCACCAATTTAAGCCCCAAGGAACTTGCGGAGCGCTACGATGATCGGATTTTTTCCCGCCTGATTGCTCATTTCGATGTGTTGAAGTTCTTTGGCGAGGACATCCGTTGGGAAAAAGAGTCCCCCCGAAAAAGCGAACCCTCGTAATCAAACAAAAAACAAAAAATCCTTTTCTGCGTTTCTCAGAAAAGGATTTTTTAATTGGTGACCCCTAGGGGAATCGAACCCCTGTTACCGCCGTGAAAGGGCGGTGT